>JAYVVA010000165.1:0-2297 GCA_043787435.1 Sphingomonadales bacterium
TGGTGGTGATCGAGAACGGGCGCGAGCGGGTTGTCGTCCATGGCGATGGGACGGCGCCAGCATGAAAGGCGTGGCCCTGCTGACCGTGCTCCTCTGCGCGGCCCCGGGAAGCGCGCGGACGGTCTTGGGGAGTTTCGACAACTGGTCCGCGTTCCGCGACGAAAGCCCGGCTCGCTGTTTCGCGATTGCCGAGCCGTTGCGAGGCCGTGGCCGTGGCCGTGGCCGTGGCGGCAAGTGGCGGCCGTTTGCGACCGTGTCGACCTGGCCGCAGGCCAGAGTGCGCGGACAATTCTATATTCGCCTCAGTCGCGCGCTGCGTACCGGTGCTGCAGTCACGTTAAGCATCGATGGCCGCCGCTTTGCCCTGGTTGCGGGTGGTGCTGATGCCTGGGCGGCCGATCCTCGCGCCGACGCTGCAATCGTTGCGGCCATGCGCAGTGCCCGCGGGATGAGCGTCGCCAGCGTTGCTGCGACGGGCGGTGGCTTTGCCCAAAGCTATGTTCTCAGGGGCGCGGCAACCGCGATCGATGCGGCCGCGCTTGGCTGTGGGCGCCGCTAAGACTAAAGAGCGGCAATGACACCCCTCATGTCCAGCCCCGGAAACATCGACCCCGTCCCCGTGGCACGTTCTGCAGAACCGCGTCCGGACGGCAAGATTGACCTCGTTGGCCTCAGCAAAGCAGAGATGCGAGATGCGCTGAGCGGAGAGGGCCTCGACACCAAGGGCGCCAAGCTGCGCGCCAAGCAAATCTGGCATTGGGTCTATAACCGCGGTGTTACCGATTTCTCGCTGATGACCGATATTGCCCGTGCGCAGCAGCCGTGGCTGAGCGAACGTTTTGTCATCGGGCGGCCCGAAATTGTCGAGGCGCAAGTCTCCACCGACGGCACGCGCAAGTGGCTGCTCCGCACGCCCGACGCACAGGATTTCGAGATGGTGTTCATCCCCGACGCGGATCGGGGGACGTTATGCGTCTCGAGCCAGGTTGGCTGCACGCTCAACTGCCGCTTTTGCCACACGGGAACGATGCGCCTCGTCCGCAACCTTACTGCGGGCGAAATCGTCGGCCAGGTCATGTTGGCGCGCGATGCGCTGGGCGAGTGGCCATCGACCCAGGACGGGCGGCTGCTGACGAACATCGTGATGATGGGCATGGGCGAGCCGCTATATAATTTTGACGCGGTGCGGGACGCGTTAAAGATTGTGATGGACGGGGACGGGCTGGCGCTCGGCAAGCGCCGCATTACGCTGTCGACCTCGGGCGTCGTGCCGATGATGGCGCGCGCGGGCAAGGAGATCGGCGTCAACCTTGCAGTCTCACTGCACGCGGTGACGAAGGAAGTGCGCGACGAAATTGTTCCTCTAAACCGAAAATACGGCATCGAGGAATTGTTACAGGCATGTGCAGACTATCCGGGCGCAAACAACGCTCGGCGGATCACGTTCGAGTACGTCATGCTGCGCGACAAGAACGACAGTGATGCCGATGCACACGAGCTCGTCCGCCTGCTGCGCAAGTACAAGCTGCCCGCCAAGGTCAATCTGATTCCGTTCAACCCCTGGCCCGGCGCCGCATACGAAACCTCGCCGCCAAATCGAATCAAGGCGTTCAGCAACATCGTGTTCGAAGCAGGAATTTCCGCGCCGGTGCGGACACCACGCGGTCGCGACATCGATGCAGCGTGCGGCCAGCTGAAAACCGCGAGCGAGAAAAAAACGCGCGCCGAACTCGATCGGCTGGCAGAAGAAAAGCAGCTGGCATTGGGTTAGCGACTGCGTTTGGGCCCTCGTTTCGTTCCCCCGCGCGCGGAGGACGGCTTTGCAAGCGCTCTCTTCCCGAAGCATCACCACGCCGCCAGCAATCATTGAAGAGCGCCGCATGATCGACACCTACTCTCTTGCTCTCGCGGCCACCGCTGGCCTTATCGGCGGCGCAATGAACGCGCTCGCGGGCGGTGGAACGTTTGCGACCATGCCTGCACTGATTGCACTCGGCCTGCCCAGCCCGCAAGCCAATGCGACCAGCAACGTCGCATTGCAGCCAGGCGCAATGACAGCAGCGTGGGGCTTTCGGGCGGGATTGCAGCCGCTTGGCGGGGTATCGGTACGAACGCTGTCAGCACTGACTTTTGCGGGCGGGCTCGTCGGCAGCTTGTTGCTTGTCATCACTCCGACCCGGACGTTTGACGTGATTATCCCTTGGCTGTTATTTGTGGCGTTCCTCGCCATTGCTTTCGGCAGACAAGCCGCAGAAGTGCTCCGCAGGCGAGTCACAATCGGGACAATGGCTCTTGTG
>JAYVVA010000166.1:0-1835 GCA_043787435.1 Sphingomonadales bacterium
GGGTGATGTTGACCCCAGTTGCGTTCAGCCAAACTGACTCAGGGCGTTTTCCAACGGATCGCGCCAAGGGCACGCTTGGCCCCTATGATGGAATGCCCCGTCGTGTTTGCGCGGGCAGCTATGGGCGGCCATCTGGCCCAGCTTTGGCGCGCCGGTTTGCCGACCGAGGTGCGCTTCGCTTCGCTAGTCCGATTGTGTCGGCGGGTGAACGCCGGAATGCCAGACACCGCTTCACCGGCGCCCAACCCCACTTCTCTCCACCCTGCTCACGGACAGTCGATTAAATGCTTCAGATCAACAACCTGCACGCCACAGTCGGCGATACGCTCATTCTCAAAGGGCTGACGCTCGCAATCGACGCGGGCGAGATTCATGCGATCATGGGGCCGAACGGCGCTGGCAAGTCGACACTGGGCTATGTCTTGTCGGGGCGCCCCGGATATGAAGTGACGCAAGGATCAGTGACGCTGAACGGACGCGATCTGCTCGCGCTTGAACCCCATCAGCGCGCCGCCGCCGGGCTGTTTCTCGGATTCCAGTATCCTGTTGAAATCCCTGGCGTTTCAAATGTCCAGTTCCTGCGCGAAGCCCTTAACGCTCAGCGCAAGAGCCGCGGCGAAGCGGCACTGTCGGGTGCAGATTTCCTGAAGATCGCCCGCGCTCAGGCCAACGCGATGGGCATGGACATGGACATGCTCAAACGCCCCGTAAACGTCGGCTTTTCGGGTGGCGAGAAGAAGCGCAACGAGATGGTCCAGATGGGTATCATCAGCCCTGCGCTTGCTCTCCTTGACGAAACCGACAGCGGGCTGGATATTGATGCCCTGCGTGTCGTCGGCGACGGCATCAATCGCATTATGCGCAAGCCCGACAAGGCAGTGCTGCTGATTACGCACTACCAACGTCTGCTCGACTACGTCCGTCCCGATTTCGTCCATGTCCTTGCTGACGGCCGCATCACCCGTACTGGCGGCCCCGAACTGGCCTTGGAACTGGAACGCGAAGGCTATCGGGAGCTGGCGGCGTGACAGCTATGCCTACCCGCAAGGATGAAGCGTGGCGGTATAGCGACCTCGACGTTGTCGCGCGCTTGTGGCCGCTGGCTCCTGCAACCGACATCATTGTCGCAGCGGGGACGCGGGCGAGCCATCATTCGATTGTCGAAGGCGGAATCCACGATTTCGCCATCACGCTTTGCGCAGGCGCGCGGATCGATTTCCACGCCCTCAACACTGGCGCAGGCTATGGACGTCTTGCGATTGACGTGACACTCCACGACCACGCTCATTTCGAATTTGGCGCAGTGCAAGTCGGCGGCGGCGATTCCAATTTGGAGATAGTCACGACCGTCCGTCATATCGAGCCGAATGCGACCAGCAATCAGATGGTTCGATCAGTGCTCGGCGGGGCAGCGACCGGAAGTTATCTCGGTAAAGTTGCTGTCGCGCGTGACGCGCAGAAAACCGACAGTGTCCAATCGGTCAAAGCGATGTTGCTCAGCCGCACTGCAACTGCCAATGCCAAGCCCGAGCTCGAAATCTATGCCGACGACGTGAAATGCGCACATGGCGCGACCGTCGGCGAACTCGACAAGGCTGCGCTTTTCTACCTCGCGGCGCGCGGGTTGGCGCCCGCCGAGGCGCAGACGCTGCTTCTCCAGGCGTTCGTCGCCGAAGTATTTGCGGGCGCATCGGCGCAAGAGACACTCGAGGCCGCCGCGTTGGCAGCGCTCGGGAGGCTCGCATGACAACGGCCACGCTTGTGCGCCCGCTCGACAACCGCGCCGATTTCCCCGGTATCGGTGGCTGGCACTATCTCGATACCGCGGCGACCGC
>JAYVVA010000167.1:0-16515 GCA_043787435.1 Sphingomonadales bacterium
GGCTCGACGTTGGTCTGCACAAAGCCGGCATCACCAATCATTCTTTCGAACCTCGGCATATCGGGGAAGCGTCGGATCGATTCGATAAGGTAGCGGTACGAATCCTCGTCCCCCGCGATCATCGCGCCGATTTTAGGGACGAGCCGGTGCGAATAAGCATCATAGATTTCGCCAAACCCGGGCCACAGCGTCGTCGAGAACTCGAGGCAAAAGAACCGCCCGCCCCGCTTCAGGACGCGGTGCGCTTCGCGCAACGCCTTGGGAATGTCAGTCACGTTCCGGATGCCAAACGCGATCGTGTAGGCATCGAAGCTCTTGTCGTCGAACTGAAGCGTCTCGGCATTCGCCGGGGTCCACACCAGAGTGTCGATTCCCCTGTCAGCCGCGCGGTCGATCCCAACCGCGAGCATGTCGGCGTTGATGTCAGCGACGGTGATATGCGCTTTGGCCCCGCCAACTGATTTTGCCATCCGAAAGGCGATGTCGCCAGTACCACCCGCCATATCGAGGATAAATTCGCCTGCGCGCGGTTTGACGCGACGCACGAAGCAATCTTTCCATAAACGGTGCATCCCGCCCGACATGGCATCGTTCATCCGATCGTAGCTGCGCGCGACGCTCGTGAAGACTTGGCCAACGCGCGCGGTCTTTTCAGCCGGGGCGATCTGTTCATAGCCAAAGGAAACGGTTTCGTTCATGCGCGATCCTCTAGCGAGGGGTTGCTGCGCCCGCAAACGCCGCATAGCGCAATTTCGTGCCCGAACTTCCAGAAGTAGAAACGACCGTTCGCGGATTGCGTCCCGTGCTGGATGGTCGCGTGTTGACTGTCGTCGAGGCGAGGCGTCCCGATTTGAGACGGTCTTTCCCTGTCGATTTGCGCCAGCGGCTAACTGGCGCGCGCGTGATCTCGCTTGGTCGGCGGGCGAAATACGGGATCATCCAGACCGATCGGGGCGACGCGATGGTGTTTCATCTCGGTATGTCCGGACGCTGGCGGGTCGATCCTCCGGAGATTGGCATCCACGATCACCTGATTCTCGAGACTGATACAGGCCACCGGCTTGCCCTCAACGACGCGCGGCGGTTCGGATCGGTCGATCTGGTTGCGTCCGACATGCTGGACAGCTGGCCGCCATTTGCTGCGCTGGGACCCGAGCCATTAGGGCCAGACCTGACCGCCGCCTATCTGGCGCACACGCTTGCCAGCCGCGGGGCGCCGATCAAGGCCATGCTGCTCGATCAGCGGATCGTGGCCGGTCTTGGAAACATCTACGTCTGCGAAGCCCTTAACATTGCACGTATATCACCACGTCGTCGTGCTGGGCAGATTGCGCGCACGCGGCTCGATGCGTTGGTCGATGCGATCCGCGCTGTGCTGCGGGCAGCGATTGAGGCAGGGGGATCGACGCTGCGCGATTATGCCCGCCCCGACGGACAGCTTGGCTATTTCGCCAAGCAATGGAGAGTATATGGTCGCGAGGGCGAGGCGTGTCCCTGCGGCAAGGGAACAGTGATTCGATTGATCGACAGCGGTCGTTCAACATTCTGTTGCCCGTCATGTCAGCGTTAGCTTGACCCGTGCCCCCCTCATCGTTAAGCGCCGCGCCTTCAATTCAGATAGAGTTTCGAGGACTTCATGGCGAATACGCCCCAGGCAAAAAAGCGAATCCGGCGCAACGATCGACGCGCTGAAGTTAATGGCGCCCGCGTGGGCCGCATCCGTACCTTCGTGAAGAAGGTCGAGCTGGCGCTGATCGCCGGTGATAAGGGCGCGGCCTCAGAAGCACTCGCGGCTGCACAGCCCGAGATCGCGCGCGGCGTTGCCAAGGGCGTGATGCACAAGAACACGGCATCCCGCAAATTCGCGCGCCTCACCAAGCGCGTCGCAGCGCTCGGATAGGCCAGTTTCAAAGCTGAGTATTGGGGCCCGCTGGTCGAAGCGACCGGCGGGCCTTTCTGCGTGTCAGTTGCGTGACAGAAAAAAGTCAAGGATTCCCGCGATTCGTTACTTTTGGTCGACGCGGAAACTCAAAAAACTCAGCGAAAATAATGACTTGATTTAGATTCCGCGCAATTGCGCGAGTTCTTCACGTCAAGCCGATTTATTTCAGTTTTTTTAAGGTCGAAAGAGCCGCGCGGCCTTGCGTGGCTAGGCGACCGCGCTCAAAAACCATGGCCGGGACGACACGAATCGCCGGTCGTGATCAGCATCGAGAACCAGCATATCCGGAGATTCACCGATTTCTGGTTCTACTGCTGCTCGCTGCGATTGCGCGCGAGGAATGTTGCGTACCGTATATTAAAAGCGGGTGGGGAGGCACATAGGCTTGGCGTCGGGGGATGATCTGGACTCGAACATCGAAGATCGTGTGGCGGCAGCATGGGCAGCCGTGCGCGATGGTCTGCGCCGCGATATTGGCGCGCGCAGCTTCGATCAGTGGCTGGGGCGGACGCGGTACGACGGCTTTTGCAAAGTCGACCGTACGGTCGCGCTGGCCTTGCCATCGGCGTTCATGGCTAACTGGGTTCAGAAAAACTTTGCCGACCGTCTGAATCTTGCTTGGCGGACGACCCTGCCCGAAGTGACGGGTGTGCGCATTCTCGCCGATGACGGTGATGTTGTTCAAAGCTACGCAGTTTTGCCTCCTACTGGTGCGCAAACGACACCCGTTGACCCAGGGTTCCAGTTCGATCCGCGCCTGACGTTCGAAACCTTTCTGGTCGGCGATTCGAACCGCATTGCCCACAATGCCGCACGTGCGATCGCCGAAGGCGGCCCGATGCGGTTCAACCCGCTGTTTGTCCACGGGCCCACGGGGCAAGGCAAGACCCATCTGCTCCATGCCACCGGTCATGGCTACATGGCCCGTAAGCCGCAAGCGCGCGCGCTTGCGATGTCGGCGGAACGATTCATGGTCGATTTCGTCCACGCGATGCGGACGAGGGACACGCTGGCGTTTAAGTCACGTCTGCGTTCGGTTGACCTGCTGATGATCGACGATTTTCAGTTCATTGCCGGCAAGGAAACCACGCAGGAGGAGTTCCTTTATACCATCGACGAGTTGATGCGTGGCGGACGGCGGCTGGTCATCAGTGCCGACCGCAGCCCGCACGAGCTCGACGGGATCGAAGGCCGTATCCTCTCGCGCCTCACACAAGGACTGGTGGTCGACATTCAGCCTGCAGACTATGGCCTGCGCCGTGCCATCGTCGAGGCAAAGGCCAACGCCATGCCGCAGAAGATTCCGCCGCTGGTTCGCGACCTTCTCGCCAGCCGCATTGCTTCAAATATCCGCGAGCTTGAAGGTGGGTTGAATCGGCTCGTGGCTTATGCCGCGCTTAACGATCGGACGATCGATGAAGCGTTCGCCGAGGACACGCTGGCCGACATGTTTCGGGCGGGACGGCGCCGAGTGACGATCGATGAAATCCAGCGGCGCGTGTCTGAGCATTTCAAGATCCGTCAGGCCGAAATGGTCTCGGCACGCCGCGCGCGCGTAGTTGCGCGCCCACGCCAGATCGCAATGTACCTCTCAAAGCAGCTCACGCCGCGTTCACTCCCTGAGATCGGGCGTCGGTTCGGGGGACGCGACCACACAACGGTAATCCACGCGGTCAAGCAAATCGAAAAGCTGCGCGCTGCCGACACGGAAATCGATGCCGACGTGCGCTTGCTGCTCCGCTCGCTCGAAGGGTAACTATCAAGGCCCGACGGGGACGCCCCGCGGCGTCGGCGTCGCGACCGCCTTGTCCGTTTTAGCCCGCGTTAGCGTGAAGAAGGAGTCGGCGCATCGACGCGTCGTTGGTTTTGAGCCAGCGGTCGGGCAAAGCAACTAGTTGTGCTTTGCCCGCGCTGATCCTTAACGTCGCATCTTTTCTGGCGGCGCAACCGTTATGCGAACCGTTTGACCCGAGTTACCTGGGAAACCGGTAAACATTGCCTCGATCAGATTGGGGACGAGGGTCGTCAGATCATTGTCCGAAGACATTGCCTTGGCGGTTCCTTCGAACAGCCGTTCGTGCGTCCCCTTGCGCTCGATCTTCATTTCGAGGGCTGATTCGTAAACGGTATAGCTTTCGAGTTCATCGTACGACGATCCGTAGAGAAACGGGTCATCATACCCGTAGATCCACGCCCGGCGACCAAAGCCCCAATAGGGACGATAGGGACCCCAACCGCCTGCATAACCAAAGCGTGGCCCGAAGCCCGGGACGTTGCGGATGCGGTCGCGCCCCTTGTCGACAGTATAATTGAGGCGGACGATCAGGTTGGCATCGTTTGGCGAAACCGCGCGCGTATAACCATAGCCGGCAAGGCGTTGAGACACGGTGTTGGCATATTGTGCGAACTCGAGGCTACCGTCGAGGCGCGGATTCTCGGCAACGACGGCAAACGACTGGCCCTGAGGTACTGGCAGCTGCTGGAAGCGCGAGACCTGTGCAGAAAATGGCGCGGCACACCCGGAGACGGCCAACAACGCAACAGGAACAATGAATTTAATAAAACGCAGCATGGCAACCTCGAAAATTGACGACCTGCAGAGCAGATCTAACGCTATGGCTTGAACGGTTCGTGAATGCATTCGTTTCGGCGTGATTTAGGATCAACCTGCCTGTTGCAGGCCGAGGGCCTCGTAAGCGGCTTCGAGCGTGGGTCGGGCGATCTCAGCGGCACGTTGGGCACCCGCAGCCAACAGGGTGTCGATCTCAGGCGATCCTCGCAATGCTTTATATTTCAGCGCGATCGGCTCCAGCGTTGCGACCAGCCGGTCGGCGAGTGCAGCCTTGAACGGCCCAAAATTACTCCCGCCATGCTCGGCCAGTACCGCATCGATCGAGCAGTCGGTGAGCGCAGCCATGATTGCCACCAGATTGCGGGCTTCGGGTCGGTTCGCCAGGCCCGCCGCTTCGCTCGGCAGCGGTTCGGGGTCGGTTTTCGCTTTTCGTACTTTTTGCTGAATTGTTTCAGCGTTGTCCGCAAGGTTGACTCTGCTCATGTCGCTCGCGTCGGATTTAGACATTTTCGCGCTCCCGTCGCGCAGATTCATGATCCTAGCGGCAGCGGGCGGAATGATCGGATCGGGCAGCGTGAAGACCTCACGCCCGGTATCCGTGTTGAATTTGGTCGCAATGTCGCGGGCGAGTTCGAGGTGCTGCTTCTGGTCGTCGCCGACCGGCACATGTGTTGCTTGATACAGCAAAACGTCTGCAGCCTGGAGCACTGGATAGTCGAACAACGCAACCGACGCCCCTTCGCGGTTCTTTCCCGACTTGTCCTTGAATTGGGTCATGCGGTTGAGCCAACCCATGCGCGCCGTGCCATTGAGCAGCCAGCAGAGTTCGGCATGCGCGGGAACCCGCGCCTGGTTGAACAGGATTGATCGCTCGGGATCGATCCCGCACGCGACCAGGGCAGCGGTCATGTCGCGCAACGAGTCGATCCTGACCTGTCGTTCGATGTGTTCCGAAAGCGAATGCAGGTCTGCCAGAAAGAAGAGGCACTGTCCGCCTGTCGCGGTCACTTCGTCCTGCATGCGTACCCAGTTGCGGATCGCCCCCAGATAGTTGCCAAGGTGGAGGTTGCCAGTCGGCTGGATGCCGGAGACGACGCGCATGGGTCAGGCTTTCCGTTTAAATTGTCTGAAAAGTTCTTGGAGGCTGGCCCCGCCAGAGAGCAAGATCGCCGCAGCATAGACTGCGCCGCCCAGACCGCACAGCAGGAATAGCGATGTCACCCGTTCTACCCAGCCGCCACCCATATGAGGATCAAGCCACGGGTTCAAAATGAACAAGGCGACACCCATCGCCACGCTGGAACCGATGATGCGCAAAGCCTTTGCTTTGAAACGCGCGTCGAGCTGAAGATGGTCGCGCCGGTGAAGCGAGCCGTAAAGCAGCAGGACATTGACCCAAGCTGCAACTGCAGTGGACAGCGCAATCCCGACGAACCCCACATTGAGCACCAGTACCGACAGCAAGTTACCCGTGAGATTGACGAGCATCGACACCACGGCGAGACGGACAGGTGTTTTGGTGTCCTGCCGGGCATAAAAGCCAGGGGTAAGGACTTTGATCAATACATAAGCAGGGACACCCAACGAGAAGGCGGCAAGAGCGCTGGCGGCGCCCATCGTATCCGCCGCGGTGAAAGCGCCATGCTGGAAAACGCCGCGCACGAGCGGAATTGATGACACGACGAGCGCAACGGCGGCGGGCAGAGCGAGAAGCACGGCGAGTTCCATGGCGCGGTTCTGGGTATTGCGCGCGGCAACGGTGTCGCCACCGCCAATCTGGCGTGACAGGCTCGGAAGGATCGCGGTTCCAACGCCAATGCCGATGAGCCCAAGCGGCAATTGGTTCAGCCTGTCGGCGTAGTAGAGATAGCTGACCGCGCCCTGCGGCAGGAAACGTGCAGCGAGCGAGGTCGAGATCAGGAGATTAAACTGGATTGCGCCCTGGCCCACGGCCGCGGGACCAATCAACCACAAAAGTCGCTTCACATCGGGCGACAGGCAGGGGCGCGCCAGTTTAAGCACAACACCTGCCCGGCGGCATGACCAGACCAGCCATAACAGCTGCAGTGCCCCTGCGACAGTGACGGCAATCGCCTGTGTTTCAGATGTCTCAATGGCGTTTCTACCACGAAAAAACAGGATTGCCGCGATCATCGCAAGGTTCAGCAGGACAGGGGCTGCGGCATTGACCCAAAACCGGTTGAGCGAATTCAGAATGCCGCCGAGCAGCGACACCATGCTGATCAGTGCCAGATACGGAAACGTGATCTGCGTCAGGTGAACCGCCAACGCAAACTTGGCAGGACCACCATCGGGAAACCCGCCAGTCATGGCCAGAACGACGGGCCCGGTGGCGACCATCATGACGGCCGTAAAAACAAGCAGAAACGGAAACAGGACCGAAAGCACCTCGCCGGCAAACGCATTCGCCGCGGCTAACCCCGAATTGGCCGCCGCCTGTTCCGCTTGGCTCATGCGTCGATTGTACATCGGCACGAAGACAGCGGCGAAGGCCCCTTCGGCAAAGAGCGCACGGAACAGATTGGGCAATCGCCAGGCGATCAGAAACGCGTCCGACGCAAACCCGGCACCCACATATCGAGCCATCAGCATGTCGCGAACCATGCCGAGAACACGACTGACTAGCGTCAGCCCGCCGATCGATGCGGTTGCGCGAACAAGGTTCATCGTTGCGGTTCCTCCCCTCTTGGGGGAGGGCCCGTCAAGCCTGCCCGACCGGCGCGCCGAGCGCGTCGCTCTGTTCGGCCTGCGTGACGTAGAGCTGACCGAAGTCGATCGGTTCGAGCAGCAGCGGAGGGAAACCGCCGTCGCGGACGGCATCGGCGAGAATGCGCCGCGCAAAGGGGAAAAGGATACGTGGGGCTTCGGCCAGCAGGAAGGGTTGAAGTTGGTCGTCAGGAATGTTGCGAAGCGCGAACAGCCCGGCGTACGAAAGCTCGACCTGGAACGCGACTTTGTCAGCGGCAACAGCCTTTGCCTCGATTTTGAGGGTGACTTCGAACGCGTCGTCGCCGACCTGACCCGAAGCGATGTTAAACTGTATATCGATCTGCGGTTGGCCTTGCCACTGATACACCGCGGGCGCGTTTGGATTTTCGAACGACAGATCTTTGACATACTGTGACAGCAGGCCAGCCTGAGGGGCGGTATCCACGCCGTTGCTCAATGGTTCGGCGGTTGGGGTTTCGGGCGCGGCGTCGTCGGCCATCGTCATTGGTCTTTCGTCAGGTGAATGAAGGTGCGGGCGCGGTTACATCGCTGTGACGGGCAGAGCAAGATGCGAAGAAACTCTGACGAACGAATGCGCGTTTGAAGTGTTGGCCTGCTGCGCCTATGTTAACGGTCTAGCGATGGAGTTTGCTGTGTCGGGTATGGTTCAAATCGTGGTACTGGCGATGATAGCAGGATTTCTCGCGTTGCGGCTCTATTCGGTGCTCGGCAAGCGCACCGGACACGAACAGCCGCTGGCGCCAGCTGAAGACCACGCGGTGGCGGCCCCTGCGCCTGCCTTCGCGTCGCCAGCGCGTCCGACAGTCGCCGCAAGTGACTCTGTGTTCGAAGAAGGCGCAGCGATCGGCGTACGCGCTGTGGTCGCCATCGAGCCTGCCTTCGACGTCGGTCGCTTCATGGAAGGCGCCAAGGCGGCCTACCGCATGATTCTGGAGGCCTATTGGCGCGGAGACGCCGGGGCTCTTGAAGGACTTACGAGCGAGGACGTCCGAACGGCTTTTGCCGGGTCGATTGCTGAGCGATCGACCGCAGGTCACGTGCTCGACAACCGTCTGGTCACTATTGAAAAGGCAATGATTGTCGCAGCCCGGGTGGAGGATCGCGTGGCGCACCTGACAGTGCGCTTCGATGCCGACATTGCGGCAGTGACCCGTGACGCCGACGGAACGGTGGTAGCCGGGTCGCTGACCGATGCCGTGCCAACTGTCGATGTATGGACGTTTACGCGCACGTTGCGCAGCGACGACCCCAACTGGATTTTAACCGGCACCGACGAATCGGCATGAGGTTCGGTCTTGGGCTGGCGGCGGCGCTGACCCTGTCGGCATGCGCGGGAGGAATCGTGCCGCACGTCGGCGCGCCAACGACGCGCCTTGGCCCCGCGAAACCGGGGCCAGCTGTGGCGCCAGCCCCGGCGTTGACCGGGACAATTCCATCGTCGGCCACTCCCCAGGCCACGGCGCAATCGACCGGCGTCGTCGCTGGTCCGCAAGTGGCGACCCTGAAGATCACCCTCGAACAAGCAACGCGAGCGCTCACGGCGTTTCGTCTAAGTTGTCCAGGGCTGTTGCGGCGGCCCGATAAATCCGGCCTGACCCATCCCAATGATTGGGAGGCCGCCTGTGCAGCCGTGGCAACGATAACCGATCCGCGGAGCTTCTTCATTGACCAATTTGAAACGATTCAGGTTGGCACCGGGCAATCTTACGCGACCGGTTATTATGAGCCGGAGATCGAGGGGAGCCGCACGCGCGACGTCGGCAATCAAGTTCCCGTTTACGCGAAACCTGACGACCTCGTCGAAATCGATCTGGGGACATTTAGCGATACGCTCAAGGGTCGGCTGATCAATGGGCGCGTCAGCGGGCTCAGATTTGTCCCCTATTATGACCGGGGGGAGATCGACGATGGCGCGATCGCGGGACATGTCCCGGTCATTGCCTGGGCTGCCGATCCGATCGAGTTTTTCTTCCTGCAGATCCAAGGATCTGGCCGACTGAAGCTTGCTGACGGATCGGTTATTCGGATCGGGTATGCCGCGCAGAACGGCCGCGATTATGTCGGCATCGGCGCGCTCATGCGCGACCGGGGTCTGATCGTGCCAGGACAATTGTCCATGCAGGGCATCATGGCATGGTTGCGCGCGAATCCTGAGCAAGGACGCGCTATCATGCGTGAAAACAAGAGTTTCGTCTTTTTCCGCGAGCTCACCGACGATGGGCCGATTGGCGCTCTCGGGATAGCCGTGACGGGTAAGGTTTCTGTGGCCGCCGACCCTTTCTTTGTACCGCTCGGCGCGCCGATCTGGCTCGGTCTCGACCGTCCAGAGGCGATCGGCCTGTGGGTCGCGCAGGATACCGGCGGCGCGATCAAGGGCGCGAACCGGGTTGATACTTTCTGGGGAGCTGGCGACGAGGCGCGCCGCATCGCGGGGGGCATGTCGGGACGCGGCCCTGCCTATATTCTAGTTCCGCGCGGGACGTTGGCCCGTCTCGGCGATGCCGCGCACTCTCAGCCCTGAAGAGCACGCGCTCTGGCGGCGCGTCACGGCCGACCTGCGCCGAGATTCATCGGCACCCGGCCAAGTGCCGACGCAGAAGATTCTTCCTGTAAAAGCGGATCGGCCATCTCGATCGCCGGAGCCGGTCTTCGCGCAGAAACGCCCTCGTTCTGCCGCGACACTCGACGCGCGTTGGGATCGCCAACTGGCGACCGGCGATGTCGTTCCTGATCGAACGGTCGACCTTCACGGCTGCACGCTGGAAGCGGCACACCGGCGTGCGATTTCAGCCCTCCAATCGGCCGTGTGCGACGGTGACCGGCTTGTGGTGCTGGTCACAGGCAAGCCACCGCTGCCGGGGGCCAGCCGGGTCGAAACACCACTGCGCGGCATGATCCGGGCCTCGATCGGCGACTGGATCGCGGCTTCCTCGGTTGCGGGCCATATCGCGGCTATCAGGCCAGCCCATCGCCGGCATGGCGGCTCCGGCGCGCTCTATATCATCCTAAGGCGCGGAACTCGCACGATTGCATAGATTTTCTTAACGTCCGTCGTGCCAATGTCGACAGGGGCATCGCCGGGACAGCGATACTCCCTCGATAGACGGAGTGAGACCAGGGCAAAATGCAGGAAGTAACGCTCAAATCGCGCGCTGTCGCATTTGCGTTCTGCGTCGGCGCTGTAGCGTTCATCCTTTCGGTGACGGCGGCGTCCGCATCGATCTACGACTCCAACGCCATCGCGCGCGCGTTAATCGCTGCTATCGTGTGCGCTGTACTCAGCTGGGCCTCGACCGAACGGGCGCTTTCGGCGGTTGCCGATGCTGTCGACGCAGCCATCGACCGCGTTGCCGCTGCCGCAGAGGGCGATCTGTCGAGCCCGACCCCTCTCGCCGTTGGCCATGCGCTCCCGCTCCTGGCCATTGCCCTCAACGGGATGTTCGACCAAGTCCGGGGTAACCTAGAACGGGCAACGACGATGGCCCTGTTCGATCCGGTAACGGCGCTTGGTAACCGAACCCACTTTCGCAACGAACTCGACAGTGCGCTTAAATCACCCCCCGGCGCCGGGATTGGAGCGCTGGCGTTTATCGATCTTGACCAGTTCAAGGCTGTCAATGACAGCCTTGGTCACGCCAGCGGCGACCATGTACTTGCCACAGTGGCCAACCGCCTCAGGGCGGTCGCTGCCGTAGAGACTGCGCGTCATTTCGGAGCAGCGGGCGAAACAATCGTCGGTCGGCTCGCGGGTGACGAGTTCACCGTCTATTTTCCGCGGCTTCGTAATCGCTACGATGCCGAGAGGGTTGGCGCGTCCTTGTTGGATGCGATTGCCAAACCGATCGTTCTCGGCGACCACCATATCGCGATTCAGGCCTCTATCGGCATCGCTCTGTGGCCAGACCACGGCATTACGCCGACAACGCTCATGCGCGCCGCTGACGTCGCAATGTACCATGCCAAGGCTCAAGGGCGCGCACAATGTCGTTTCTACGAGGATTCGCTGGCTGAGCGGATGGCGCGCCGGACGCAGCTCGAGTCCGAGTTGCGCGCGGCTGTAGATAATAACGAGTTTCTGATTGTCTATCAGCCGCAAATCTCTCTATCCGATGGGAGACCCGTCGCCGTTGAATGCCTGCTGCGCTGGAATCATCCGCTCGACGGGCTCCGTATGCCGAGCAGCTTCCTGCGTTGTGCCGAAGAAAGCGGCCTGATTTTTGAAATTGGCGACTGGGCAATTGATACGCTGACGCAACGGCTCGTAACATGGTCCGAGGACGGTTTGGCCCCCCGCATCGCCGCTAACCTCAGCCCACGACAGATCGCGCGGCCGGATTATTTTGCGAAGCTCAAACAGGCGCTTGCCCGACAAAATGTCGACATGTCGCTGATCGAGTTCGAAATCAGCGAATCGGTGCTCATGGATTGCGGATCGGCGACACTCGATCAAATTGCACAGCTTAGGCAGGGGGGCGCGCGCGTATCGATCGACAATTTCGGAGCAGGGACGTCAAGTTTGTCACAACTGCGGTCGCTGCAATTCGACACGATCAAGCTCGATGCAAGCCTTGTTGCCGGTATCGAACACGACAACGCGGCGCGGGAATTGTTGCAGGCTGTTATTGCCCTTGTTCACAGCCTGGGCGCAACCGCGATAGCGGTTGGTGTCGAGACCTCGGGCCAACTCGATGTCCTTCGTGTCATGGGGTGTGACGGCGTGCAGGGTTATGCTGTTGCCCCGCCGATGACCGAGGATGACTGCCGCGCCTGGATGTCAAATACCCGCGACACTATGGTCGCGTAGATTTCTACCAGCGCCGTCAGATCTGCGAGCGCGACGGCCTCATCGAGTTTGTGCATCGATGCGTTGCACAGCCCGAACTCCACAGTCGGGCATAATTTCGACAGATAGCGCGCGTCGGATGTGCCGCCAGTCGTTGAAAGATCGGGCTCAATTCCCGTTACATGGCGCACAGCGCCGGCAACCAGGGTGCTCAGGGCGCCCGGTGGCGTGAGAAATGCCTCGCCGTACGCGCGTGCCGTCACGGTCGCGCGCAGGCTCACCGAACTTGCGACGGCTCGGATGCGCTCGACGAGGTCGGTACTGTGGTGTCGATCGTTGAACCGGATACTGAGCCGCGCAACGGCTTTTGCCGGAATGACGTTGGTCGCCGGATTGTCGACGTCTATGGTCGTGATCTCGATGTTGGAGGGTTGGAACCAGTCGGTCCCCTCGTCGAGTTGGATCTTGTCGACTTCGGAAAGGATTCGGACAAGCGGCCCGATCGGATTATCTGCCAAATGCGGGTAGGCAACGTGACCCTGTGTTCCGGCAACTTCGATCCAGATGTTCACCGATCCGCGTCGTCCTATCTTGATCGTGTCGCCAAGCTGCCTCGAAGATGTCGGTTCGCCGACAAGGCACAGCTCGGGGAGGAGCCCGCGTGACCGCATCCGCTCGATCAGCGCGACCGTGCCGAAAGTCGCCGGACCTTCCTCGTCTCCCGTGATGATCAGGGTCAGACGGCCGGCGTGGTCCGGCGTTCGTGCGGCCGCAGCCACAAAAGCGGCAATCGAACCTTTCATGTCCACCGCGCCGCGTCCGTAGAGCAGTCCGCCCCTTAAGGTCGGTTCGAACGGATCAGATGCCCAGCCTGCGCCCGGCGGCACGACGTCGAGATGACCGGCAAACGCGAAATGTGCGCCACCGTCGTTCCCGCGCGTGGCGAGCAGATTTTCGACGGGGCCGTCCGGCGCCTCACCGGCCATAAAACGGTCGACCTCAAAGCCCTGCGCGGCAAGCGCCGCCTCGAGCACATCGAACACCTTGCCTGTTGCCGGCGTGATGCTGGGGGCCGCAATCAGAGCCTTGGCGAGTGTAACAACATCAGTCATGCTATCTCTCATGCCCAAACTTGACCTCGACGCAATCCCTGCAACCAATGCGACCGATTATCCGGCTCCGTTTGACAGCGAGGTCGCAGGTCGCTGGTACCGGCGCCTTAGCCCCGCCAGCGGCTTGACCGACTTCGGTGCCAGCCGTGTTGTCCTAACGCCTGGCGCGTGGTCGTCGCAGCGACACTGGCACAATGGTGAAGACGAATTTGTCGTGATCATCGCAGGCGAGGCCGTTCTCGTCGAAGACGAGGGAGAAGTTATCGTGGGCGCGGGAGATTGCGTCGCTTTTCCTAAAGGCACGACCAATGGCCACCACTTTATAAATCGCAGCGATGAGGACTGCATCTTTGTCGCTGTCGGCGGTGGGGAGCGAACCGGTGGCGGTTATGCCGATATTGATATGCTGTTCACCGCGGATGACCGATACACGCGCAAGAACGGCACCGACTACGAGCGCGAGTGTATTTAGCGCAACGTAGCTTCGAATACAGCGGCGCGCAGCTCGGCGATTCCCATCCCCTTCTCACTCGACGTTGCGATGATGTCGGGA
Source organism: Sphingomonadales bacterium (assembly GCA_043787435.1). Lineage (GTDB taxonomy): Bacteria > Pseudomonadota > Alphaproteobacteria > Sphingomonadales > Sphingomonadaceae > Sphingomonas_O. The sequence goes on from JAYVVA010000167.1 coordinate 13,714, forward strand.
TGCGCTGCGGCTCGCTTGCGAGCGACTTCAATCGTCCGACCGGTAACGTCAGCCAAGTCTGTTGCTTTGACCTTGTCGGCTTTTGTTATGACGATGCGGTAGCTGACAGCGGCAGCGTCGAGCATCGCCATGATCTCCTCGTCGACCGCCTTGACGCCGTGGCGTGCGTCGATGAGGACAAAGGCGCGGCCAAGCACCTGACGCCCTCGCAGATAGTCGTTGATTAGGAACCGCCACTTCCTGACAACATCCTTTGGCGCCTCGGCAAAGCCATAACCCGGCATATCGACAAGCCGAAAACGCAGCGGGTCGCCGACATCAAAGAAGTTCAACTCCTGCGTCCGCCCCGGCGTGTTTGACGTGCGGGCGAGGCCATTGCGGTTGGTCAGCGCGTTGAGCAACGACGACTTGCCGACATTTGAACGGCCCGCAAACGCGACCTCGGGCACTTCAGGCGACGGCAAATGCTCAAGCGATGGCGCCGATTTCAGAAACGAGATCGGGCCCGCAAACAGCTTTCGCGCAGTCTCGAAAACGTCAGGATCGACGGCCGTCATGCCACCGTCGGTGCAGCGGGCGAGTTCTTGAGCTGCGGGTAGCGAGAATACAGCCATTTTTGCTGCGCGATCGTGAGCAAGTTCGAGGTGGCCCAATAGAGTTGAAGGCCGGCCGCAAACGGTGCCATCACGAACATCAGAACCCACGGCATGATCGAAAACATCTGGGCCTGGACTGGATCCGGCGGCGGTGGGTTCAACTTGAACTGGATGAACATCGTCACGCCCAGGATAATCGGCAACACGCCAATCGCAATTACATGCGGCGGCGTGAATGGCAGCAGGCCGAACAGGTTCACCGGCGTAAGCGGATCGGGAACCGACAGATCCTGAATCCAGCCAACAAACGGCTGGTGCCGCATCTCGATGGTCAGCATCAGCACTTTGTAAAGCGCAAAGAAGATAGGCATCTGTATGAAGACCGGCAAACAGCCCGCAAGCGGGTTGATCTTCTCGGTCTTGTAGAGCGCCATGATTTCCTGCTGCTGGCGCGCCTTGTCGTCCTTGTGGCGTTCTTGGATTGCTTTCATCTTCGGCTGTACGATCCGCATCGCTGCCATCGACTGGAACTGCTTTTGCGCGATCGGAAACATGAGACCGCGCACGGTCAAAGTCAGCGCCATGATCGCGAGACCGAAGTTCCCAATCAGGCCGAAAAGCCAGTGCAGATAATGAAAAAGCGGTTTTTCGAAAACTTCGAACCATCCCCAGTCGATCGCCTTGCCGAACAACGGGATCCTGAGGTCTGCTTCGTATCCGTCGAGCACATTGATCTGTTTGGCCCCAGCGAAGAAATGGGTAACAACCGATGCTCCGCGCCCAGGCTGGACGGTAACGGGCGCGCGCGCGAAATCGGCCTGATAACTGCCTTCGCCCGCGCGGAATGAGGCATCGATTCTAGCGGCACCTTGCGGAGCAAGTGCAGTCAACCAGTATTTGTCACCGAAGCCGAGCCATCCACCGGTGCTGCTCGCCGAGTTGACTCCCGCGACCGCTTTGGTCCCAAACATCTTGCCGAAGAAACTCGGCTCCTTGCCGGTCAAATTGTCGTAGGTCACATCGTAATCGACTGCCCCGTTGAGCGCGCCGACGGGGCCGACATGCGCAATCCAGTTGTCGGGGTCAGACGGCTTGTCTGTGCGATTGACGACGGCATAGGGGCGAGCGACGATGGAGGCGCCGCTGATGTTGGCCACGCGCTGATCGACCGTAAACATGTACTGGTCGTCGATCGCGATCTTCAGGACAAAGATCTGACCCTGGCCATTGTTCCAGCGCAGCGTAACGGGAGACGTGGGCGTCAACTCCGCCCGGTCAGCAGTCCACAGCGTATCTGCGTTTGGTACGGCAACACCTGCGCCCATCCAGTCAAAACTCGCAAAATAGGCCTGCGGTGCACCTTGCGGTGACAGCAGACGCACGTTGGGCGATTTCTTGGCAATTGTTTCGCGATAGGCATTGAGCACCAGGTCATCGATCCGGGCACCCTTGAGATTCATCGAACCGCTAACTTTTGCGTTCCGGATCGCCAGGCGTGGGGTGGCGGCGATCACATGCTCACGCGATTGCCTGGCTGCCTGAACCGCGGGCGTAAGGAGAGTGCCAGGGGGAGGAATGAGCGTAATTTTACCACCTTGCACTTTGGTTACGGGCGGATTGGCGGGCGGAAACCAGCGGCTAGCCAGCGTGCTCCATCCCAAAAGGATAAGGCCCGACAGGGCGATGGCGAAGATGAAATTGCGCTGTTCGGACTGCACGAGTGCGTTGCTTTCGCTAGGACTTGAAAATAGTTCAGGGAACTGGATCGTAACCGCTACCGCCCCACGGGTGGCACCGTCCAAGGCGGCGGGCCGACAACCAGCCCCCTTTAAAAGCCCCATAGCGCCCCAATGCCTCGATCGCATAGGCCGAACATGTCGGCGCATACCGACAAGTTGGCGGCATCAGGCGCGACGGGCCAAGTTGCCAGCCGCGCGCGACCAGAATCAGCAGGCGACCAATCACCGTTTTACGGTCTCGAGCGCCTTGGCAAGTTCGCTCTTCAGAGTTGCGAAGGGGCGCTCTATCCCGCCGGCCCGGCCAATCAGGACATGATCGGCGCCGGGGACGGCGCCAGTTGCCAGGACTTCGCGTGCCACGGCGCGCAAACGGCGCTTCATTCGGTTGCGCGCAACAGCGTTCCCGATCTTCTTGGTAACAGTGTAGCCGACGCGCGTCGCGAGATCGCCGTCAGCACGATCTCGAA
>JAYVVA010000168.1:0-4179 GCA_043787435.1 Sphingomonadales bacterium
TATCAAGCCGGCATCTATCAGGCGCTCGAAGGCGCGGGGATCGAGATCGATCAGGTCGCAGGCATTTCCATCGGGGCCGTCAATGCGGCACTGATTGCGGGCAATCCGCCCGAACTGCGCGTCAAGGCGTTAAGAAATTTCTGGGACCGCACATCGGCCGCGTTGCCCACCTTTCCGATCTGGGGCGGCGATTTTGGGCGCGAAATGCTCCATGAAGCGTCGGCAGCCTTCGTCGCCACTTTCGGCGTGCCAGGCTTTTTCAAGCCCAATCTGGTACCGCCGGCCTTGGCGTGGCCGGGGAGCATGCAAGCGCTCAGTTTCTATGATTCGACGCAGTTGGCCACGACGCTCGACGATCTGGTTGACTGGGACTTGCTCAATGATGGACCGGTCCGCATTGGCGTTGGCGCGGTCGAAATCGAAAGCGGGAATTTCCACTATTTCGACAGCAAGCAAGAGCGCCTCGACGCGCGGCATATCATGGCGTCGGGGGCTCTGCCGCCGGGCCTGCCCCCGGTCGAAATTGACGGCAAGCTGTGGTGGGACGGTGGGCTCGTTTCCAACACGCCGCTCAGCCACGTGCTCGACACTCAGGATGCCGACTTGTTGGTCTTCCAGGTCGATCTGTTCGCGGCGAGCGCTGCGCGACCAAAGACAATCATGGACGTCGTCGCGCGCGAAAAAGAAATCCGCTTTTCCAGCCGCACGCGCCAGATCAGCGACCAACTCGTCAAGCTACGCACCGAACGCGAGGCGATCCGGCGTGTCCTCAAAAAACTGCCCGAGGGGATGCATACCGACCCAGATGTTGTGCGGTTGACCGAGATGGCCTGCGAATACCCGGTGAACATTGTGCAGATGATCTACCGTGCCAACACTTGGGAGGGCGGCGCGCGCGATTACGAGTTCTCAGCGCGGACGATGGCTGAACATTGGGCCGCTGGCGAGGCTGCGGTCGCATCAACAATCGACCGGTCTGAACTTGTTGCCCAGAACATCCTCGACGGCCGCACAGCAGCATTCGATCTAACGCCCCGCTAGATCATACGATAATCAGCGGATAGTGTTGCAGAGCTGCACGTGTTGGGATGGCTCTTTTAATTAAAAGGACGTTGTTGATGAACCGAGTACTGGTCGCAGGGTTATCTCTTGGCGCAATTCTGGCAGGCACCTCAGTACATGCCACCGCCGGTCGTCTGCCGAGCAGCGTTTTACCCACCGCCTACGATCTTACCGTCGATCCCGACGCGTCGAACCTGAGCTTTACCGGCACTGGGACCGTCGCGATCACGGTGGTCACGCCGACCCGCACGATCACCGTCAACGCGGCAGAGCTGGGCATTCGCGATGTCAAAATTGACGGGCGAATTCCTGCGAGCGTGACGCTCGCCCAAGCCGAGCAGACAGCAACCTTTACGTTCAGCGAGCCACTCTCGACGGGGAAGCACACGCTGTCGATGGCATGGACTGGCAAGATACATCAATCGGCGACTGGTCTTTTTGCCATCGATTATACGAACACCGACGGCAGCAAGGACAGGATGCTTGCGACGCAGTTTGAGGCGCCTGACGCGCGCCGGTTTGCGCCCATGTGGGACGAGCCGGCGCTGAAGGCGACATTCAGGTTGAGCGCGGTCACCCGCAACGGTGAAACGGCATTCTCGAACATGCCGGTTGCCGACAAGACGCCGGGTACCGCTGGCAAGACCGTCTGGCATTTTGCGCCAACGCCCAGGATGTCGAGCTATCTGCTCTTTCTTGGCATGGGTAATGTCGAGCGCAAGACAGTCATGGCGGGCAATGTCGAGATCGGCGTCATCACGCGCAAGGGCGTGGTCGATCAGGGAGACTATGCGCTCGCGAGCGCCAAGCGCGTCCTCGCGCATTATAACGACTATTTCGGAACGCCTTATCCGCTTCCCAAGCTCGACATGGTCGCGGGACCTGGGTCATCGCAATTCTTCGGTGCGATGGAAAACTGGGGCGCGATCTTCTACTTCGAGCGCGTCCTGCTCCAGGATCCCAAGCGTGCGACCGAGAGCCAGAAACAGGAAATCTTCAACGTTGTCGCACACGAGATGGCGCACCAGTGGTTCGGCGACCTCGTGACCATGTCGTGGTGGGACGACCTTTGGCTGAACGAAGGGTTCGCGTCGTGGATGGCGTCGAAGACCGCCAATGACCTCAATCCCGAATGGGGCGCGCTGACCCAATCGCTGGCTTTTGACCGACAAAGCGCAATGGCCCGTGATGCGCGCGTGACGACGCATCCAATTATCCAGCATGTCGAAACTCCAGATCAGATCAGCCAGGCATTCGACGACATTACCTACCGAAAAGGCGAGGCCGTAATCCGGATGCTGGAGGGCGCGGTCGGCCCCGAAGCCTTCCGCTCGGGCGTGCGCAGCTACATGGCGAAATATAAATACGGCAACACGGTCACAGATCAGCTGTGGAGTGAAGTGGCAGCAGCGTCGGCCATGCCCGTCAAGCCAATGATGGACAGCTTTACCTTGCAGGGCGGCGTACCGCTCATCAGGGTCGCGGATCCTCTATGCGTTGACGCCCGCACGACTGTTGCTTGGACGCAGGGACGCTTTGCACTCGATGCGGGATCGAAAACGCCCCAGACCTGGATTGCGCCTGTCAGTGTCGGTCAAGCGGGAGCGCCCGCTCCGGTCCGCACGATCGCGCCGGGATCCGCCACGGTGCCGACGCGCGCGGCACTGCCGGGATGCGGGCTGACTGTCGCGAACTTCGGTCAAAGCGCCTATTTTCGGACGCTGTATACGCCGGCTCATTTCGATCGTTTGAAGGCCGGGTTTGCACAGCTTTCCGTCGATGATCAGATCGGTCTGGTTGCCGACAGCTACGACCTTGCGAACAGTAACGATCAAGCGATCGAGAGCTATCTCTCGCTGATTTCGAGTGTGCCAACGGACGCCTCGCCCATCCTTTGGTCAATGATTACGGGGGAGTTGGCCAGCATCGACGCGCTGCTGGGAGATGTGCCCGAACGGCAACCGTTCCGGGTTCGCGCGCGCAAACTTCTGGCGCCGCAATTTGCACGGACAAGCTGGACGGCGAAGCCCGATGAAGCTTCCGCGCTCGCCACGCTGCGCGAGGCGCTGATCCCGACTCTGGGTGAATTGGGTGAGGGCGCAGTCGTCGCAGAGGGTAATCGCTTTGCGCAATTAAGCTTCGACAAGCCGGATGCTGTACCGGGCTCGATCCGACAGCCGGCACTCCGTATCTTTGCCTACACGGCGGACGCAGCGCGCTGGGAGATGCTGCATGAAAAAGCGCGAACAGAGAAAAGTCCGGTTGTGCAGCTTGATCTCTACGACAATCTGGGAGGGGCCCGTGATCCGGCGCTGGCACAAAAAGCGCTCGACCTTACCTTGACCAATGAAGTTCCGGTACCAATGCGCGGTAATGTGATCCAGGCGGTCGCGCGCGAGCACCCGGCTTTGGCGTTTGACTGGGCAGTTGCCCACGCCGACGCGGTCAACGCTTTCCTCGAAAGCACCACCCGCGCTGCATTCATCGTCGGCCTGCCTGTCAGCGCAAATGATCCGGCCGTCGCGTCGCGCGTTACCGCTTACGCGCTCAAGGCACTCTCAGCTGGGTCGCGCAAGCCTGCCGGCGTCACGGTCGCCGTGATCAATTATCGCGCCGGCCTGCGTCAGCGTCAGGCGGCGGCAATCGGTAAATGGGGCTCGAACTAGGAGTTTTTATGTTTCTTAAAGGCAAGACGGCTCTCATCACCGGGTCGACCTCGGGCATCGGCTTAGGATACGCAAAAGCACTCGCCGCAGCGGGAGCGAACGTTTTGATCAACGGTTTCGGCGACGCCGCTGATATCGAGAAACAACGTTTGGGCCTCGAAGCACTGTCAGGCGCAAAGGCGCTCTACTCCGACGCCGACATGACCAAACCCGCTTCGATCGCGGCGATGGTCAAGTTGTGCACTGACAAATTGGGTGGCCCTGACATCGTCATCAACAACGCGGGCATCCAGTTTGTTTCGCCAGTAGATCAGTTCCCCGATGAAAAATGGGATGCCATCATTGCCATCAACCTGACGTCTGCATTTCACGTTATCAAAGCGGCACTCCCCTGCATGAAGGCAAAGAAGTGGGGGCGGATCATCAATACTGCCTCTGCGCACTCGCTCGT
>JAYVVA010000169.1:0-3008 GCA_043787435.1 Sphingomonadales bacterium
CTATCCCGTTGTACAACGTACAGGTGATGCGTGTCAGGGTCGAGACTCGCCAGATCCCATCCGCCATCGGGGCGCGCGATCCGGTCGATCACTGCGTAGCTTGGACCCGGGCACCTGGCCGTGACTGCACTTGCAACAACCCCTCCGAAAAGAATCGCAAACTTAAAACACTTCATGATGCCAAGCCGTTGGCAAAATTATGAAGAAATTGACCGGCACAAGCCTTAGAACTCGATGCGCATACCGGCTTCGTAAGTACGGCCGTAATATTCGATTTGCTGTGTGCGGGCATCGGACCCGTCATTGTAACGCAAGGGCGTGTCCAAGAGGTTCTTTGCGCTGAAGAACACCGCATAACGTTTCGAAATGTTGTAGCTGCCCGTGAAATCCATGGTGAGCCGCTTTGCCTGTATGGTATCGAGCGCCCGGTCCCCATTAAGCGAAAACAGGCTTGGTCCTACATACTGCGCCGCGAGCCTTAGCGCGACGCCGCCATATTCATAGAATCCGGCAACGTTCCAGGTGAGGTGCGACGTACCCGGCAGTCTGCTATATTGATCGTGTCCGTCGCCGCTCACCGCTGAACTGTATTCCTTGAAATTCGACCAGACGAGCGTCAGGTTACTCTCGACGCCAAACCCAGCCAGCGCGCCGGGTAACCCGACAAACTTTTGCTGATACGCAAGTTCAATGCCGCGGGCATATGCGTCTTCGTTGAAGTACGAGATGAAATCGCCGTTCTGGCCGAGGAAAACGGGGTCGGCCACATTGATGCGAGCTGATCGGAAGATGTAGTTCTTAAACTCTTTATCGAAAGCACCGAGCTGGATGATGCCACCCCCGGGCAGATAATATTCAAGATCGATGTCGAAGTTGTTACCCGTCGTCGGCTTCAGGTCGGGATTTCCTGCAGAGTATTGAGGTCGAGGCGCCGTTGTAAAGTCGACTCCTGCATTCCCTCCTGCCTGGCTGAAACCCGGCCGCGCGATGCCCGTCGAATAGGTGGCTCTCAGTTGCACGTTCGGCTCAAACTCGTATTTAAGCTGCAGCGTTGGAAAGACGTTCGTGTATCTCTTGTTGCGGGAGACCGAGCTGACGGTGCTGTTCCCGGCGAGATCGGTAGTTGTCAGGAAATTGCCGTAGGCTGCATCGGTTGCCTCCACCCGGACGCCCGCCAAGACGCCAAGCTTGCCGTAAGTCCCAGTGTACATCGCATAGCCGGCAGTGATATTCTCCTGATCGTTGAAATCGCGCCCGAGTGAGGGCGGCAGTGTTGCGAGCGCGGAGCGGACCGCACCATCGGTGGCTGTAAAGTTGGCAACAGGCGCAGCGGGGTAGCGACCAAAGTAATAGATCTCGCTTGGTCCGACGCTTTGCGTGATCGACGACAGATTAAGTGGGGTTGCACCAAAGGCACCAAAATCATCGACGATTTTGCTGCGGCGGCGGATGCTGATGCCAGCCTTTATTTGCCCGGTTCCACCGAACAGGTTGGCCGGGTAGCGCAGGTTGAACGCCCCACTGTATTCATGGTCCCGGTCACGCTCGAAAAATGATGTCAGCTTCGTTGGGCCGTTCGGCGATCCATATTGGGTAGCGTCCGTCGAGACGAACGGAATTGTCAGCGCGGCATCCTTGTAGAATTGATAGAAGAAGCGCTGGGGATTGCTCGTGTCGTTGTAGCGGCCGTAAAAAGCGTCCTGACCGGAAAACCGCGCTCCGTTGTAATAGCTCTCCAGATAGGTGGCGCGGGAGTAGGCGACGCGGTAATCTAGCTTGAGTTTGCCGAAGCGGTCTGAGCCGCCAGCTGTGAGCACCGTGTTGCGGTGCGTTTCCTGAAGATCGACGACGTCGACTTGCGGCTGAAATTTGTCGACAACATACCCTGAGGCGTCAGGTGCCGAGGGATTGCCATCGAAATTGGCGTACAAATGGTTCTTCAACGCGCGTTCGACATAGCCCGCGACGTCAGCCCTGATGTAATAACTGTGGTCATCATTGGGCGTGAAAGCGAGCTCGCCGCCGTAACCAAATCGGCGGCGGCTGTAGTCGTAACGGCGAAAGTCGGTGCGTCCGAGAACCATATTTAGCGGCGAAGCACACCCGGTGCCGCCGTTGACAACTGGATTTGCGGCCGTCCCGAGCTGGCCGTTTGGCGCGCACGCCCCATCGTTCTTGTAACTGGGCTCAGTGTCATCGACTGCGCGCTGATCATCCTTGCGGGAGCCAGTCAAAACGAACGAAATTGCTCCAAACCGGGCGCCAACAGCGACGTCGGCGGTATACGGGCCGCCGTGGCCATGCAGCGGCTCATATCCTGTGCTGAAGGTGGCATCGAGAAACGGGCGGGAAAGGATCTTGGACGTCCGCGGTGTAAGGTCGATTTGTCCGCCCAAACCTTCCGCCTCGCGGTCAGGAGACAGCGTCTTGTAAACGACGATGCCGTCAATGGCGCCGGTCGGGATCGTGTCGAATTCGACGGCCCGTCCTGAGCCTGACGCGGCAGTGCCGGCCGGAAAGGTGTTGAGCAGTACGACGCCGCCATAGGTTGCGCCGTTCAGATTGGCGTCGATCCCGCGGATATTCACGAAACGCCCCTCCCCGGTGTCCGAGGAAAGCGAGACACCTGGGATGCGACCAAGCGCCTCGGCCGAATTATAGTCGGGATATTTTTTGATCGTCTCTGCCGATTGCACGTTGACCAGGACAGGCGCGAGCTTTTGCTGCGTACGAGCGTCCTCTTCCAAGCGGGGCGCCGTCACGATGATGTCCTGGTCCGAACTCGACGTTGCGGTTTCGGCGTGTGCAGTTGTCGCAATAGCCAGAAGGCTTGCCGCCCCACAAAGACTGCGCAAGAATATAGACATCTTCGACCCCCAGTTTTGAACTGGGGATCGGATAGGAGGCTCCGATGACAGTTTTAGGAGAGTCTGATGACGGTTTGAAGAATACGATCGCAAACTTTTCCCGACAAGCTGCAGGTTTTTGCTCCAGTTCGCTACCCGTCT
>JAYVVA010000170.1:0-5402 GCA_043787435.1 Sphingomonadales bacterium
ATCAGCTGGCGCGATCCCGGGCTTGATGTCTCCAAGGTTGACGACCCCGCCCATTGTGCCGGATGTCGTGGGGGGCGTTTCCGTTTTGGTTAACCTCGACTCTTGAGGACAGACTTGCTTCGACGAGGTGAACGGCCTCGCGGTGCTCGATCAGCTGCCGAGCACATCGGCAACGTAATCGCGGCACCGATGTGGCCGGAGTCCTACGAGCTCAGTAGCCTCGGTTTATAAGAACAAACACACGACATGAGTGTTATATCCGCCGCGCTGTTCGAAATGAAACGTGACGAATGTTACGCAGCGCTTGAGGTCGTCATCTACGCGGCGCATAGGAGACCGACGCTACAAAACAAATACGGATGCCCAAACTTATGGCTGCCCGCGCGCCTGATTCCGCGACCCCTGCCGACCCCAAACAAATCGATCTGCTTGCCAAAGCGCTGGTCGCTGGCGCTCTGCCTGGCGAGATCTATGGCTTTGTAAAAACCGATCGCCACGATGCCGCTAAACTGGCGCTCGCTGCCTTGGACGGGCGACGCGGCGATGCGCCTTCAATCATGATTGAATCGGGTATCGACGCAAAGCGACGCCGTTTAATGCGATTGGCCGTGGCCAATGATGACATGCCGTTTCTGGTCGATTCGATTGCAGACGCCATTACGGCACAAGGTCTTGCGATCGACCGAATTCTCCACCCGATCGTTTCCGTCGTCCGAACCCCTGGCGGAGCCTTCGCCGGCCTCGGCGAAAAAGGCGCGCGCACGTCGCTGATTTATATGGAGACCGAGCGCGCCGATGCGCGGGTTCGGCGTAATTTGACGACGGCGATCGCGACTGCCCTCGGCCATGTGCGTGCTGCGGTCACCGACTGGGCAGCGATGAAGGCAGTGCTGGCGCTCGACGCGAACGCTCTCGGCGACAGCGAAGGGGCAAAGCTTATGCAGTGGCTCCTTGAACGAAATTTTACCCTGCTCGGCTCGGCGCATTACCCAGCGAAGGGCGGAATCAAGCAAGCGCTGGGCATCGCCGCGTCGATCGGCGATGCCGTGCTCGCGCCTGAGCAGCGGATCAAGGCGGCTGACTGGTTGGCCACGAACGCGGGACCCCTGCTCGCCAAGTCGAATTTTCTGTCAACCGTTCATCGGCGCGCACCGCTTGATTTGATCGTTGTACCAGCCGCCGATGGTGTCCGCATCAATGCAGGCCTGTGGACGAGCGCGGCCCTCAGCGCTGCGCCGCAAAACATTCCGGTGCTGCGCGACCGGCTCATTTCGCTGATGGTCAAATACGGTTTCTCGCCCGACGGGCATGCTGGCAAAGCACTGGCGCACGCGCTGACCGATTTGCCGCACGACTTGTTGCTCGCGATCGATCCCGCGACGCTTGAACGCCTGGCGCTGACGGCAATGTCGCTCGCTGATCGCCCGCGTGCTGATCTTGTCCTCACGCGCGATGCTCTCGACCGGCACATGTTCGCATTCGTCTGGCTGCCGCGCGACGAGCTGACGACAGCGCGGCGTGTGGCGATATCGAAAATGATCGGTGCGGCTGCTGACGGCGAATTGCTCAGTTGGTCGATCGATCTCGGCGACGGCGAAGTCGCGCTGATCCGTTACACCTTCGACCGGCGCCATGCCGCGCGAGAGCCCGACGAAGACGCGCTGCGCGCGGCCCTGGTCGCGATGGTGCGTGGTTGGGTCGAGGCGGTTGAGGCAAGCCTGATCGCGGCGGGTGACCACACTGGTGCAACACGGCTGGCGCTTCGCTATGCCGAAAGCTTCCCGCAACCTTACAGGAGTGGGGCAGGGCCAGACGAGGCAGCGCGTGACATCCTGCGCTTTGTCAAGCTGGGCTCCCCGACCGACCGGCAGGTACGGCTCGATCGCAACGTGGCCGACGAGCCGGCACGGCTGCGGGTAAAGCTCTACAGCCTTGCGCCCGTGATGTTGTCCGACGTCGTTCCCGCGCTTGAAAATTTCGGGTTTCGGGTGGTCGAGGAGGTGTCGACGCTGATCGGCGATGGAACGCTGGGACATATGCACCAGTTCGTTTTGGATCTGGGCGACGCAAATGCGGCGGAGCTCGTCATTCGGCACGAGATCGTTGAAAGCGCAGTTGCGGCTGTGCTTGAAGGCACGGCTGAGAACGACCGGTTCAACGAGCTGGTCGTTACCGCCGGGTTCGATCCGCGCGCCGTCATCTTGTTGCGCGCCATGTTCCGTTACTTGCGCCAGACGGGTCTGACATATGGCCTGATCACCGTGGTCGAGGCGCTCCGGCGGCACCCGCATATTGCCCGCGCCGTTATCGATCTGTTCGCGGCTCTGCATGATCCAGCGGTAAAGAAGCGTGACGCTGCTCGTGCGGCGGCCGATTCAGCGATCGAACGCGGGTTGTTACAGGTGGCAGCAATCGACGAGGACCGTGTCTTGCGATTACTGCGCGCGGTCGTCCGTGCGACCTTGCGTACAAATTTTTATGCGCCCGCGGGTCAAATGGCGGTTGCGTTCAAGTTCGATAGCGCAAAGATACCGGGTCTGCCGGCGCCAGTGCCGTGGCGCGAGATCTGGGTCTATTCCCCGCGTGTCGAGGGAATTCATCTGCGCGCTGGGCCGGTCGCCCGTGGCGGCTTGCGCTGGTCGGACCGTCGCGACGACTTCCGAACCGAAATCCTGGGGCTGATGAAAGCGCAGCGGGTCAAGAACGCGGTCATCGTGCCGACGGGGGCCAAAGGTGGATTTTTTCCCAAGATGCTGCCGAACCCAACGATCGATCGTGATGCGTGGCTGGCTGAGGGAACCGAGAGTTACAGGATTTTCATCCAGACTTTGTTGTCAGTCACCGACAACATTGTCGAGGGCAAGATTGAGCATCCCGCACAGGTCGTGATCCACGACGACGATGATCCCTATTTCGTGGTCGCTGCCGACAAGGGTACAGCCACGTTCAGCGATGTTGCCAATGCCATTGCACTCGAGCGTCATTTCTGGCTGGGGGATGCCTTCGCCTCCGGGGGAAGCGTTGGTTATGACCATAAGGCGATGGGGATCACCGCCAAGGGTGCCTGGGTTTCGGTCCAACGTCACTTTGCCGAGATAGGGACTGATGTTCAAACCCAACCTATCCGAGTTGTCGGGTGTGGCGACATGTCTGGGGACGTGTTCGGCAACGGTATGCTCTCGTCGAAAACGTTGAAGATCGTCGCTGCTTTCGACCATCGCCATATTTTCGTCGACCCCGATCCGGATTGTGCGGTGAGCTGGAAGGAACGCGCGCGCATGTTCGCGCTGCCCCGTTCTTCCTGGGCCGATTACGACCTAAAGCTTATTTCAAAAGGGGGCGGCGTGTTCCCGCGTTCGGCAAAGTCGATCAAATTGTCGAAGGAAGCTCGCGCCGCGCTCGACATTGCTGATGCCGATATCGAACCCGCAGCGCTGATTTCTGCAATCCTCAAAAGCCCGGTCGACCTTATCTGGTTTGGTGGTATCGGCACCTATGTAAAAGCGTCGAGCGAAAGCAACGGACAAGTCGGCGATCCCGCTAACGACGGACTACGGGTCAATGCTGAAGACGTCCGCGCCAAGGCCGTGGGCGAGGGAGCAAATCTGGGTGTCACGCAAGCTGCGCGTATTGTGTTCTCGTTAAATGGCGGACGTATCAACACCGATTTTATCGACAATTCGGCGGGCGTCGATTGCTCGGATCATGAGGTCAACATCAAGATCGCGTTGAATGCCGAAGTGGCCGCGGGGGCATTGAGCATGCCAAAGCGTAACACCTTGCTTGCCAAAATGACGGATCAGGTCGCCGAGCTTGTGCTCGAGGACAATCGGTTGCAGACCTTGGCGCTGTCGATTGCCGAACGTGGCGGCGCAAGTACCGTACCCTCGCTGGTCCGCCTGATCGAAACGTTCGAAGCCACCGGTCGGCTCGACCGCGCCGTCGAAGGATTGCCATCCAACGACTTGCTCGCGCGGCGCGCGCAGGACGGGCACGGGCTCACACGGCCTGAGCTCGCGGTCGTGCTGGCAACTGCGAAGCTCGCGCTGCAGGACGCCATCGAGCGCAATGATCTCGCCGACGACCCAGCGCTGTTGCCTGAGCTGCTTGCGGCATTTCCAGCGGCAATGCGTAATTCGCATGCCGGCACGATCGAGCATCACCAGCTTCGGCGTGAAATAATCGCCACGAAAGTGGCCAACCGCATGGTCAATCGGATGGGCCTTATCCACCTTTTCGAGCTGGCTGAAGAAGAAGGCGCGTCGCTGGGTGACATCGCAGCGGCCTTCGTGATCGCCGAAGCGCTGTTCGATGCGCGCGGTTTGTGGGCAATGATCGACGCTGCCGACGTTGGTGAAGGCGTGAGGCTATTATTGTTCGAACAAGTCGCGGTGGAACTGCGTGCCGCTATGGCAGACCTGCTGCGCGGATCCGTTGCAGGCCGGTCGGTCGGCGATGCGATCGCTGCGTTGACGCTGGGCATAGCCAGGCTCGACGCCAACGTGGATGCGCTGCTGCTCGACGAAACGCGGATGCAGGCACGCGGGTTTGCAGCACGTTTAACTGCGGCAGGCGCGCCGAAAAAAATCGTGGAACGTGTCGTTCGGCTGGCCGAACTTGATGGCGCAGTCGGTCTTGCAGCGTTGGCCAAACGGTCGGGGACAGATCCCATTGTTTTGGCATACGCGTTCACGACGTTGGGTGCTGCACTGGGTCTCGATTGGGCGCAAGGCGCGGCAATGCGCGCCAATCCGGTCGATCCGTGGGAGCGACTGCTTGTGGCGGGACTGAGCCGCGATTTCCAGCAGATCCGCCTCGAATGGCTGGCGCGCGAGGCCGTTTCGTCGCAAGCGCGGGTCGCGGCGTGGCTCGAAACGAATGGTCCGCGTGTGCGGCAATTCCGTCATCTCGTTGACCGCGCGAAGGTGTCGGTTGCCCCTTCAGCTGCCATGCTGGCGCAGATTGCCGGGCAGGCAAGAGTGTTGCTGGGTCGATAACCCAAAGACCTCTGCCATTCCTGTTTTGCGGACGGTGCCCGGAATTCGCTTGCGTGCTTGCGCGACAAAACGACAATCAGCCGACGAGTCTGGTTCGAGCTCGGGTACGAGCGCGTATATCTTTTACGGAGCCAGCGCCTTGCGCGCACTGATCATCTCAGGCACCTGCGACGCGGACAGCAACACGTTGGGTAAGCCGTAGTTCACGTTGCCTGTGATGCGTTTTGGGGCACGACGGACCAGGTTCAACTCGCTTCCGCGATCATTCTCTAGTCGGGCCCGTTCTGAGATGATCATCATCGATCCACATCGATACCGCGCGCCAAGGGCGTGCGCTTCGAACCCCACGATCTTGACCGGGCCGCCCGCAGCCACTTGCGGTGGCTCGCCGACCGTTGACACACG
>JAYVVA010000171.1:0-2073 GCA_043787435.1 Sphingomonadales bacterium
AGGCGAAACATCATCCGAATGCGCAAAGCCCGTCGCCTCACCGGACACACCGCGCAGGCCAAACCCGCGCGCCGAACCATAATCGGCAATCTTGAGACGGCCGTCATCGAAACCGAAGGATTCGCTCGTACGATATTGCAGATAAAGCTCGCCGTCGTCGCACGCCGAAAGGGCATCGCGCGTGAGGCGTTGCGCCTCGGTTGGATCAAGAGTGTCGGCGTAAAGCAGGGCGCGTGGATCTGTGTTCATCCGCGCCACATAGTGACTTCAGGCCGCCTTCGCACCCTCATCGTAAGAAAGACTGTCAGCAGGGCCGCCGATCAGCACGAAACGCCGGTCGCAATACCCACAATCGACAAAGCCTCGCTCGTCGATTTCCAGCCACACGCGCGGATGGCCAAGAGCCGCAGGGATATCGCCCGAGCCGTCACATGCAATTCGGCGATTGGGAATACGAAAGGTTTCAGGCGGCGCAATCACAACTAGGTTCCTAGCAACCGCGACACGGCCCGTCTAGAAATACAGAATATCGACCGTAAAATCTCCAGCGTAAGCACCTTGGAGCTGATTGGCCGCGACATTCAACGTACTGCCGACGGCAACGGCGATCGTGGCGCTGCGGGTGTCAAGCATGCCGTCGCGGCGTTGCTCGAAATGCTGCTGACGGTCATCGTCTCGGTCCCACCGCTCCGGGTCAGCGAAATCGATGTGGGCAGCGCGATCAAGGCAATTGCGCCGACGTGACCCGCTGCAGTAAAATGCGCAGCCTTTGGCATAACTCCCGCGGGCGTGACCCTATTTGCGGTTGATCGGGCGTCGGTCGAGGCATTGATCGTTGCCGTACCAGCAGTTGCCGGGGCGACCAGGTCGCCAAAATTAAGATCGTCGGTCTTCACCACCGATAAGGGCGTCACCAGCGTCGCCGTGCTCATGCCGCTGCCCGTCGCAGCCGACGCTGCGCAAAACGGAACGTCCAGCAGGGCAAACGCCGCGGCAGCGCGATCAAATGACCTGGCCCCCCAAACATGACGGTGGCTCGGAGCGACCGGACTTAACACCACTGCCACCGGAAGTGATTGTTGGTGCAATAAGGTTAAGAGGGTCAAAAATAAGTGACGATGATATCGAAACTGCCCGTGTAAGTTCCGGCAAGCTGATTCGCGCCGACGGCCAGCGTGCCGCCGACCCGCAGGTCCATTACACCTGCTGGGTTGACGACCCGGATGACAGGACCGTTCAACGTCAACTGGGTTACGCTCATCGTTGCCCCACCGCCTGCGCGCGTGAGAACGGGCAAGGGGCCACGACTAACCTGCAGAATCGAGTTCTGGGTGCCATAAGTCAGGAATTGCGCAGCTTGTGGCGTTCCCCCCGCCGCGATCGTGCCACCGGTCGTCGTCTGCGCACCGGCGTTAGGGTCGATCACTGCCGTTCCCGCCACGGACCCGGCGATCATCGTGCCGAAGTCGAGGTCGGTGATCTTGAGTATTGACAACGGTTTGAGCGCGGTCGCGGTCGCGTTTGCCGTTTGGATCGCGGCGGGCGCAGGACCACTGATGACCCCCACGGTCAGTAGCGCGCACGCCGCGATGGCCCGAAACGGCCAGTTGCCTCCAATGGTCCCCACCCCTGGCTGATAACCCGAAGGTAACAAATCGTCGTCAACACGAATGGTTAGCGTAACGGTAACCGTTGGAACGCGGCGCATGTAAACCTTGCGTGCTGGCCTCGCGGCGTTAATCCGCTTCGCATGACAGTCTCGACGCCAGAACCAGCAATCCAGATCATCGACCTGAAAAAAATCTATGCCGGCGGCAAACAGGCCCTGTCCGGCGTCAGCTTCGATGTTCCGCGCGGACAGATTTTCGGACTGCTTGGCCCCAACGGGGCAGGCAAGTCCACGCTCATCAACATCCTCTCGGGTATGGTCATGAAGACCAGCGGGGCTGCGCGCATTTGGGGATTCGACATCGACGAGCATCCCCGCAATGCCAAAGTGTCGATCGGCATTGTGCCCCAAGAAATCTTGTTCGATCCCTTCTTTACGCCTTTCGAGGCGCTCGAATTGCAGGC
>JAYVVA010000172.1:0-2231 GCA_043787435.1 Sphingomonadales bacterium
GGCATGCTGATCGGCATGCAGGCGGCATCGCTCAGCGTCAACGCTCCGGAATATGCCCGCGCGATCGAAGCGAAGGTGCAGTTCGTCCAAGGCGTGGCAACGCAACGGATGATGGTAATCACCAAAGCGCTGGTCGGCGAGCGCAAGCCACAGCGGTCGGTTCGCGCGGCCCCGACCAGCACCCTGACTGGCGCACGCAGTTCGACATCAGGATCCAAGGCGCCCGTTCTTGTCGAAATGGCAGAGGCCAGATCGACCCCGATGTCGGTTGCAAAGACTATTCTGGAACCACTTGCTGGCCCGCTCGAAACCACCTTTATTGTGCTTATGGTCGCAATCTTCGTGCTCATGCAGAAAGAGGATTTGCGCGATCGCTTTATACGCGTGTTCGGATCGACTGATTTACACCGAACAACAATGGCGCTGGACGATGCCGGCCAACGGCTAAGCCGCTATTTTGTCGCCCAGCTGGCCCTCAATACATCATTTGGTGTGGTCATTGCCGTCGGCCTCTGGTTGTTCGGCGTGCCGTCGCCGGCAATGTGGGGCGTGACGGCGGGCATGTTGCGCTTCGTGCCTTACATCGGGCCGGTCCTCGCGGCTGTCGCCCCGGTTGCGCTCGGCGCTGCGATCGATCCAGGCTGGTCAACGGCGATCTTCATCGCACTTTTTTTTATCAGCATCGAAGGCCTGACAGGCTATGTCATCGAGCCGCTTCTCTATGGACATTCGACCGGCCTGTCCCCTGTCTCGGTCATCATATCGGCGATCTTTTGGACTTGGTTATGGGGTCCAGTTGGCCTCATCATATCCACGCCGCTAACGTTGTGCCTGGTGGTATTAGGCAGGCATGTAAAGGCACTCGAGTTTTTCGACGTTATCCTCGGCGACCGGCCGGCGTTGACGCCGGTCGAGGGATTTTACCAACGGATACTCGCCAACAACATCGATGAAGCTTTAGCACAAGCCGAAGCCATGATCGGCGAATGCAATGTTGAAGATTATTACGATGACGTCGTGATCAGCGCCCTTCGCATGGCCGCTTTCGATGAAACGAAAGGCACGATCGAAAATGCCCATCTCGAAGCGATGAAGCGGACCACGCTGGGTGTCGTCGAGGAGCTGACAACCCAAAGCGAACAAGGGTCTGACAACAAATCGCCAGTTCCGACATTGGTCTCGAATGCGGTTGCTTGCGTGAGCGGCGGCGGCGCGTTCGACGACGTCGTCGCGACGATGTTGAAGCATATTTTCGAGTGTCAGGGATACCGAACGCGCCTGGTCACGCACGAGTCCGCAGCCCGTGGGGCGATTGTCAATCTCGACCTCACCGGCATTGACACGATTATGATTGCCTATCTCGAACTGATCGGCGCGCCGGCCCAACTACGCTTTCTTATCCGCCGTCTCCGGCAGAAGGCGCCGAACGCGCGGATCATTGTGGGTCTTTGGTTGCCGGATGACCCCGCACTCGATGATAACGCGATCCAGACAACAATCGGCGCGGACGCTTACGTCAGAACACTGACGGCTGCGGCTGCAGCAGTGAGCCCAACAACGTCGGCGAATGGTGTCGATGCCTTGCCCCGCAGCAACCGTGCCCGCTAAAACTGGATCACCTTTCGTCCGGCAGCGCCAGCACGAACACTGACCGAGCGGCGCAACTCCTGACCCGCATATCTCCTAGCCCCCGGTGATATGTGAGATTTGAGGGGTTGCCCGGTTTTCGGTGGCGCTTGGGCAGGGGTCTCCAGCTGCGCGTCAATCAGGATGAGCGGTTTTGGTTATTTTTCACGGGCGGCGGGCGTGCTGATCCGTTCCAGGGATTTCCCGGCTGGATTCTGTGGGATGTTCGACTGTGCGCTGTCTGGTTCGTCAGCGTACGGCGGCGGCGCAGAGCAAGGCGTGGGTTGATATCGCCATGTGTCACCTCGGCCTTGGCGACGACCCGGCGCCAGCACCTCCAGCTGTTGAGCGTGGTCCACATGAAGTCCTTGAAGCGGCGCGCCGGTTTTGCGATCTCGCAGAATTCGTCCGCCGCCTCTTCAAGCTCAGCGTCGATCTCCCCTGTAAGCCGCGCGTTGCGAACCAGGCCAAACAGATGATCGACCTTGACGGCCTCGCACCACGTCATCAGCGCGTCGCGACAAAAGCAGCTGTCGGCACGCAACGGGATCCTGATCTTTGGCCAGTGCTTGCGGATTTGGGCAACAAGCCGATCAACGTCCTCG
>JAYVVA010000173.1:0-3405 GCA_043787435.1 Sphingomonadales bacterium
GGCGGGCTTTGGCTGGTCGCGCTATTATGATGATGCCGTGCTGACCGACCAGTACGGACGTGTCTATGACTGGCGCGGCGATGTCGACTGGAGCCGCGACCCACGCTGGGCGTCTGAGGAGTATTTGGGCAGCTATGGCGATCGTGATAATGTGCGCCCCCGCCACAACGACGGCGTCGCCGGCGCCATTGTCGGCGGGGTCGCCGGGGGCATTGCGGGCAACATCATCGCAGGTCACGGCAACCGGCTTGCAGGAACATTGATAGGGGGCGGGGTGGGCGCACTCGCAGGCCAGGCGATCGACAAATCGTCGTTGCAGCGCCGCGACGACAGGGACCGCGATTACCGGCGGCGCGACGATCGTCGACATGATGATTGGGAAGATCGTCCGCTGCGCCCGCATTGGAACGACGGGTATGAAGACGGCGAGTATCGCTCCGGCTGGATCGAAGGACCATCGGTCACCACTGTCACAGTGACGTCAGGGGCACCGGTCATGACCAGGACCGTCCGCTATGTGACTGAATACATCAGCTTACCGCGGCGCGCCAAATATGTGAAGCGCACGAAATACGTCCACCGCTGCGATTGTGCGAGCTGAGCCTTAGCGGGGTGCGAGTCCGCCGAAGGTAACAAGACTCTCCGCCCCGTCGGCTGAGAGCGCGGAGACACCGACGAATGTGTCGTCGACGATAATGCCCTCAAGCTTTGCTTGTATGGTGGGTGCAGCGACATCGCGTGACGATTCCCATGCGGTCCTGTCTGCCCGGCGCCAGCGGATGCGATATCCGGTTGCTCCCGTTACGGCCGTCCATTGAACACTTGTGTCGGTCGACACTGCCCCTCCCAAAATAACAGATGCCGGCGCGCCTGGCGCGGCCGCCAGCTCGCGGAGCACCGCGACGTTGAGCGCAGTCACCTTGCTCAGGTAGTCAAAATCCATCTGGTCGATTGTATCGCCATAGACGCGACCGTTTTCGGTTCGCAGATTCTGATGTTGGGCATCGTAATTCTCGACACCGACGGTGAAACGCACGGCGGGATATCCCGCTTCCAGCAACGGCGTATGATCACCGCCGCGCCCGAAGCGGTCGGGGCGACGGACGAGAAACGCCCACACGCCTTTGCCCTTGAATGAGATGCGTTCAACGCCGTCTTTGGTCGCGGTGGTCACAGGTCCGGTTTGCCGGGCGGCGACTTGCCCGACGCGCTTGGCAAGCGCGCGGGACGAGCTGTCGTCCTCGCCCCCTGACGCTCGACGCAGTTTGGTCGCTGCCAAATCCTCAAACGCGCGGGCGCCCTCGCTGAACACGCGCACCCGGTCCGCAACGATGCGTCCGTCCTGACCTTTCGTGTTCCCGACGATGTCATTGTTGAGCATGGCGGCGACATTCCACCCGCGCGCCTTGGCCGTGTCGGCGAGCAATTTGCCGCCCCACAGCCCTTGTTCCTCGCCCGAAAGCACGGCGTAGACGATGGTTGCGTTATGTTTCTCCTTCGACAGGATGCGCGCCGCCTCCATCACGAGCGCAACGCCCGAAGCGTCGTCGTTGGCGCCGGGAGCTTTGCCGGTCGCATCCATTGCGTCGGAATTTCGGCTATCGATATGCCCTGAAACAATAACAATATGGCTCGGGTCGCCGGTTCCGCGCTGGATCGCCAACACATCCTCGACGACGACGCCCTGCGGCGCACGCAGCCCGTCAAATAGACGACGGGGCCGGTCGAGCGTGATGCAGTTTCCGCAGGAAGCTGACAGCTTTCCAAATTCGCCGGCCACCCAATTGCGCGCGGCGCCGATACCTCGATTTGAATCGGTCGTGTTCGAAGCCGTGTGACGCGTCCCGAACGATACAAGTTGTTCAACCGTTGTACGCAATGCCGTTGGTTGTGGGGCAGGCGCTGCACCGATTAACGCGAGCGCGGTAACGGGAAGAAAAAAGAATTTCATGTCAGCTTGTTGTTTCCTTGAGTCGGGCCCGCCAAGGCAGAACTCCAATCGCTCGTCCGGTCAAAAACCACAAGCTAAACAGCTGCTCAGGCGAAGGTGGCGGTTTAGCTTAACCGGTCGAGTGCGTTATGGTCGAGCCCCCCGGGCACGATCATGACGGGGCAGGGTAATTGCCCCGCTTCGCCGGCGAAATGCGCAACCAGCGGGCCGGGTAAACCGGTCGCTGCAGCGCCCAGTACAAGCGCAGCGATATTTGGATTGTCCGCAATTGCCTTACGAATCAAGGGCACGGGATCACCTGCCTGCACCAGAATCGAGGGATGGATCCCCTGCTCCTCATTGAGCATGCCCGCTGCGCTTTCGACGAGGGCTTCGACATGCTGGCGGGCCTCCTCGTCCATCGTCGCCTGGACATCGCCCAGCCCCACGAACTCGACGGGCGGAATGAGTGCCAGTATCTGCACCGAGCCGCCGGTCTTTGCCGCCCGCCGCGCGGCAAAGCGCAGCGCAACCACAGCTTCCGGTGTTTCGTCGATGACGACGAGATAGGTCCGCATGCGCTTTCTCCCCCGCAATGTTGCCAAGCTGCACACAGCGAGGCCTTGACCGCAAGCCCCCCAATCGTCGAAGGCAATGTTGACGCTACGGCCAAAAGGAAGAGCGATGCCGATTGAGCTGAAGATGCCTGCGCTGTCCCCGACGATGGAGGAAGGGACGTTAGCGAAGTGGCTGGTGAAGGTCGGCGACACCGTCAAGTCCGGTGACGTGATGGCTGAGATTGAAACTGACAAGGCGACGATGGAGTTCGAAGCGGTCGACGAAGGCGTCGTTGCGTCGATTCTGATTCCAGAAGGCACCGACGGGGTAAAGGTCGGGACAGTGATCGCGTTGATTGTGGGCGAGGATGAAGATGCGCATGGGCCGCCGCCGCCTGCCTCAACAACGCCTGCGTCCGGATTGCCAAGTCCCGCGCCTTCGGCAGTGGCGCCGGCGCCCACGCCCCCCTCCGCGCCGGCGGGAGCTCAGCGCGCAACAGCGACGCAACAAAGCGGCGATCGGCTCAAAATCTCGCCGCTCGCCAGGCGATTGGCCACCGAACAGCAGATCGATCTTTCCACGCTCACCGGCACGGGCCCCAACGGGCGGATCGTCAAGGCCGATATCGAGAAGGCCAAACCAGGCGTCGCGGTGGCGGCCGCTGCTGCGATAACGGGCCCGGCGCCTATGCCAGCGCCTGCAGCGGCTTCTGCGCCGGTATCGGCACCCGTCAGCACCGAAATCCCGCACGAGACAATCAGGCTATCGGGCATGCGCAAGACCATTGCGCGCCGCCTGACCGAATCGAAACAGCAGGTGCCGCACATATACCTGACGCTCGACGTCCGCCTCGACGCGCTGCTCAAGCTCCGCGGCGAACTGAACGCGGCGCTAGCATCGCGTGGCATCAAGCTTAG
>JAYVVA010000174.1:0-5295 GCA_043787435.1 Sphingomonadales bacterium
TCAGCGCTGCGCCGACGAGCAGGGCGATGTGGACGAACGCCTGGACCCGCGGAGCGAGCCGCCCCATCAGATGGGCGTAGGCATAGCCACCCAACAGAAGCGCCTGATACACCAGCATCGCTGAATTCCACACTGCAGGTGCGCCGCCCAAACGAGGAAGGGCCATGCGTGCGATCATCGGCTCGACAAGGAACAGCAGAAACGATCCGACAAGGGCTGCCAGCCTGAAGCGCAGTCGAACATTGGCGTTGGAAACAGTAACTGCCAGCCCAGCCATCGGGATGCTCTCCTAGGGTCGCGCAATCCCGATGGCGCCGACTCTCGGGAGCTCGACATTATCGTCGTGTCGTGGCCCGGATGTGTGGATGTCCAATCTTCACGATCGACCCAAAAGGCGCGCTGCGTGAGGGGCGTGGTAAGTGAGTATCCCTGAACAGCCTGCGCGGCGAAACGCGAGAAGTGTTTCAAGAACGAGCGCATCACGATCGCCGGCCCCGACCGCGGCGGCCGCCTCGATCATCGCGTACTCGCCCGAAACTTGATAAGCAAATACAGGGACGTCAAACCGCTCTTTCACCCGACGCACGATGTCCAGGTAGGGGAGACCTGGCTTGACCATCACGCTATCGGCACCCTCGGCAAGATCGAGTTCGACTTCGCGGAGAGCCTCTTGCGCGTTGGCGGGATCCATCTGATAAGTTTTCTTATCGCCCTTCAGCAGCCCGCCGGAGCCCACGGCGTCGCGGAACGGGCCGTAAAAAGCGGAAGCATATTTAGCGGCATAGGCCATGATCTGAACGTTGATATGGCCGCTTTCCTCTAGCGCGTCGCGGATCGCGCCAACGCGCCCGTCCATCATATCGCTCGGCGCAATAATGTCTGCGCCCGCATTTGCCTGATTGAGTGCTTGGCCGACTAGTACTTCGGACGTGGCATCGTTCAAAACATACCCTCCGCCATCGATCAAGCCGTCGTGGCCGTGCGCCGTGTAGGGATCGAGCGCGACATCGGTCAAAACGCCAATATCGGGCACTGCATTCTTGATCGCACGGATTGCCTGGCACATGAGATTATCAGGGTTAAGCGCCTCCCCACCATCGTCTGTGCGCAACTCACGCGGCGTATTGGGGAACAGCGCAATAACACCAATACCAAGCGCCTTGGCCTCTTTTGCTCGCGCGACGATGCCATCGACCGACCAGCGCGAGACGCCGGGCAAGCTCGCGACTGGTTCCTCCACACCGTGGCCGCTGGTCACGAACAGCGGCCAGATCAGGTGCGCAGGGGCAAGGTAGGTTTCGCTGACCAGCGCGCGGCTCCACGCGGTGGAACGGGTGCGGCGAAGGCGAAGTGCGGGGTACATGGACATGAGCCGCGTTAAAGACCTTCAAAGCTGCGCCTGCAACCCTTCGCTGGCGCGCCCGCGTGTGGGTACGTTCAATCGAGCCGTCCGCCAGTTTCCATATCGGAAATAAGCTATCGCCAGTAGCATCGAGACGAACGAGCTCGCCGGGAAGCTGAGCCAGAGCGCGTCCACCCCGAACATGGGCCGAAGAAACAAGGCGATTCCGAGTCTGAAGGGAATGAGCGTGGCGACCAGGATGATCACGGCCGGCCACACGACGCCGTTGGCGCGCACGGTGCCAAACAGCGTGAACGTGATGCCGAACATAATAAAGCTCCATGTCGCGAGCAGCTGAATGTGCCGCGCAACCGGTAGCGACGGCGAATGAGGGCTGAGAAAGAGACCGAGTGCGTAGGTATCGACCAGCGCGAGCAGGACGACCATTGATGTCGTCACGCTCAAACTGAAGACTATCCCTGATTTCGTGATCCGCGAGACACGATCCCAGCGATTTGCCCCAATGTTCTGCGCGACCATAGCGCTAACCGCAGTGCCCACCGCCATCGCAGGCATCGAGATATAGGTCCACAGCGTAGAAGTGACGCCATAAGCCGCCGTCGTAACGACACCCTCGCGATTGATCAGGCCAATCATCACGAGCGCCGACAGCGACATTACGAACATCTGGACCATCATCGGCACCCCCTTGGCAACGATGACGCGCAGCAGGCCGGGATCGGGGATGAGATAGCGCAACTCGGGCCCCTTGAGTCGAATCGGCATATCACGCCAGTAAACATGGATCAGCATGCCAACCATCGTCGCGTAGCTTGCAAACGCGGTCGCGGTCGCCGACCCGGCGATCCCCATGGCGGGAAACGGGCCGAGCCCTTTCATTAAAACCGGATTCATCCCGACGTCGAGGACGACGCTTACTGCCATCCAGATCAGCGGCGTCACCGAATCGCCAGTGCCTCTCAGGCTCATACCGAGCAACGTGACGATGAACATCGCCGGCATCGACAAGAAAATTACGCGCAGATAGGCAAGCGCAAGCGGCATCGCTTCGCCTGGCGTGGCGAGCAGGTGCAGTAGCCCCGGCGTCTCGAAATAACCTACAGCGGCGATCAACAGCGATGATGCCAGGAACAGTCCGGCGGCGCTGCCGACGACACGGCGCGCCGAATCGATGTCGCAACGACCAATGCTCTGTCCGATCAAGATTGTCGCAGCGATACCAAAACCAATCACCGCTGCGAGCATCAAGAACAGAATGAGGTTCGAATTCGACGTCGCAGCAAGGGCGCTTTCGCCCAAAATCCGACCAATCCAGATCGCATTCACCGAGCCATTGAGCGACTGAAGAATATTAGCGCCCAGCGTCGGCAGTGCAAACGCGATCAATGTGCGCGTAATGGGTCCATTCGTCAGATCACGGCCGCCGTTGGCGCGGCGTCCCGAGCTTTGTCTTGCAGTTGGCGAGGCGGGTTCTGAGTCGGCCATAACCTTCGCGCACCTAACCTTTCCCCCCTCCTGAGGGAAGGATGCGAAGACGTGCCGGCTGGATGCCGGGTAGTGCGAGTCCGCGAACGACAAGCGGGACGGCTCGATCTCGGTAGGCAGACCTTGGCGACGGCGTTGACAGCCGGCTTACCGTTGCTGAAGCATTGCCTTCCGCTACGAAAATCCCTGTCTGGCCGGGGGATGGGGACCCCCGAACCCAGCATCGGCTCGTTCGAGCAAGCAGCTTGAAACACCAGCCACACGTCGAGTGCCCCCACGTCTGATGAGGCGCGCCGCCGCGACGGGATCATTGAGGACGAACTGCACAACCGCGCCGGCTTCGTTGCGATCCAAACCATATTTCTGGCGTGGCGTCAGATTTCCATCGAGGCAGCACAGACCGCAGGTACGCGAGCCGCAACCGCGCCAGCAACGAAGCAAGGATCGACGGGTATCATACTCCGAACGGCCGCTCCGGTCAGCTCATCCAGGGCATCGCGATCCCCATGTGCGTCAATGTGGCTACAACGATCCCGGCCAGCGCGAAGAGCGACGCGGCGCCCGCAATCCAGACCGACCGCGCGATGAGCGCAATTGAGAGTAATACAATCGACAGCTGCAAGGCGGTCTCGCCGGTTTCATACGCCTCGCCGGCAGCCGCCGCGCGTTGACCTTGCGCACGCTGACGTGCGCCTTCTTCCTGCAATTGGCCGATGCCATGCCTTGCATGGTCCGGCTGCCTCAAACGAGCGGCTTCTGCCTCCCAGACGACCTTGTCCTCAGCGCCTGTAGCCATAGACGAAGCGGCAGTCTTCAGCACGGTCTCGCGCACTATTTTTGCTTGCATATAGGCGAAGGTGTCCGACGCCTCGATCCCCTTAAGCAGGCTCTCGCGCTGCGCGCCAGCAGCTGACATGTGAACAATCGCCAGCGCCACGGCAAAGCCGCCAACAAGCAGTGAAACGCGATCGCGGAATTTTCTTTCTCGCGCCCGTTCGGCCTGTTCGGCTACATCGTGGCTTTCTTCGGAACGCTCGATCACTTCGTCAATCAGATCCTTGGCATCCGCTGCTTCTACCATGATGAATGTCCACTATTGGGGAGAGGAAAAGTCTCGAGGTAACTGACGCGCCCGAACCAGCGCAATTCGATTAGGTCTCGCGCGATAGTGGCAGCCGGCGGATCGCTGTCGCAAGCACCAGCCCCAGCACGATCGCCACGACGTCGGCGTACCAGTCGTAAATATCGCAGTCGCGGTGGAGCACCGGGATTGCTTGAACGATCTCGATCAAGCCACCAAGCACCGCGAGGGCAAGCCCCGTTAACTGCCATGCGATCGCGGGATAGGAAAATCGGACGAGGAAAGCGAGCACGACGAACGCAAGCACGTGTTGGAGCTTGTCGTTGGCAATCAGTGTCGGCGGATGCGGCGTCCACGCAAATAAAAGCGAGGTCACAACCGCTAGCCAGAACAAGCATCTAAGGTAATTCGTCACCGAAGCGCGATGACAGCTCAATGTGATTGAGACAAGGCTAACCAATAGCGCTAGCGCCCTTCCCTAATGCCTTGTCCCGGCGGGACCAAGCAGGATAGAAGCACCCCTGCCCCGTCATAGCATCGGATTTTCATGAGCTCGGCACTCAAAACGATTCACACTCATGGATTCGACTTCTGGATGGCCCGCGGCTCTGTGGTGATCGTCGTTGTGCTCCAGAGCCTAATCATCAACAAGTTGACAGTTGGACCGCGGTGGCTTGCTCCCGTCGCAGAACTTGCGTTGTTGTTTCCCCTTTCCTTCGCGACCGCCTGGACCCAAAGTCGGGTTCGCGACGCCCAGACTGATCATCACTGGGACCAGATCGCCAAAAATCGTCGCCGAATCCGCGCTGCCGCGGTTGGCCTCACTGCGCTGATAACGCTGATGAACCTGGGATCACTCCTGCAACTGGTGAGCGCATTGATAGGAGGCAAGGCCGGGGCCAACGGACAGACTCTGCTGCTCGACGCGGTCAATATCTGGGTTACCAACATGATCGCATTCGCGTTGTGGTTTTGGACCATTGATCGCGGCGGCCCTGCTGCCGGGGCACAAGTTGAAAAGGAGACGAGCGATTTTTTGTTTCCGCAGATGACGAATGCCGCAGCAGCGCCTCACTGGACGCCAGGCTTTATCGATTATCTGTTTCTTTCTTTCACCAACGCGACGGCCTTCTCGCCCACCGACACCATGCCGCTCAGCGGTCGCGCCAAACTACTGATGATGGTCGAATCGAGCATATCGCTGCTGACAATCGCGCTTGTTGCCGCTCGCGCCGTTAACATCCTCGCCTGATCCCCCGGCCACGGTCGACGCAAAGCGATCATGACAGCGACGACATCCCGTTTGGCTATCCAAAAAAAACGGCACCAATAAAATGAAGTTGGACGGTTCTGCACTGTTACCATC
>JAYVVA010000175.1:0-5205 GCA_043787435.1 Sphingomonadales bacterium
AGCGCAGCCTTGGCCTCGTCGCGCGCCCGGGTCCACGCGATGTGGCCAATCTTGTAACTGCATGCCTGCCCGATCTGGGTGCAATAGCGCTCAACTTCGCGCTGGCAGCGCGGGCGCGCGAAGCCAGTCGTCGCGACCATGTAATCGGTCGCCTTTTCCCGGCTCCAGCGCTTGGTGTGGATGCCAGTGTCAACAACCAGACGCGCGGCGCGGAACAGGCCCGACTGGAAATAACCCGCCTTCTCGATCCCCTCGTATGCGCCGAGCTCGTCGGCCAACTGTTCGGAATAAAGCGCCCACCCTTCCGAATAAGCAGAAAACCCGCCTATCTTGCGCAGTGTAGGAATGTCTTTCGATTGTTGCGCAAGACTGATCTGCAGGTGGTGGCCAGGGACGCCTTCATGAAAAGTAAGCGAGGGCAGCGAGTATTTCGGCCAATCGCCGGTATCCTTGAGATTGATAAAGTATATTGCGGGGCGCGAGCCATCGAGGGCGGCACTGCGATAGTAGCCATTGGACGCGCCGTCCTGAATGTCGGCAGGGACGCGGCGAATTTCGAGTGGCTGGGTCGGCAGCGTCGCGAACGCATCAGGTAGTCGAGCATACATTGCCTTGATCCCGCCGTTGAGGCTTTCAATCAGTTCGGCGCGCGCTTGGTCGGTGTTGGCGTAAAGCTGGTCGGGGCGAACATTGAGTGCAGCAAGGCGCGCGCCAACGCTTCCCTGTGTCATTCCCGCCACTTTCAGGATCACATCAAGCTTTGCGGTCAGGTCGGCAACCTGGTCGAGACCGATCTGATGGACCTCATCCGCCGTGAACTTCGTTGTCGTCGCGGCTTCAAGCGCCGCCGCATAAACGCCAGCGCCCTCCTTCAGCCGCCACGCACCGTCGCCGGTTGGCGTCGTGGACCTGAGCGCCGTCATCAACGCAATCTGCCGGTCGAGCGCCGGATAGACGGCGCCTGACACGAGTTTTTCCGCGATCGCTGCCCAGTCGCCGGGAATGTTCTTAGCCGCCGCTCGCCTGGCCAGCGAATAGACCACACCGCTGGCCCCGGCTGCCGGCGCGCGCAGCTTTGCCATTTGGCCAAGGGTTAAATCGATTGACCAAGCGGGAGCGAGATATCCGCGCGAGGCCTGAATGCGCTGCTCGGTGGTATCTTCGTCGAGCGAATGAGCAAATGCTGCCAGGCGTGCCAAATAGGCATCGCAATCGGCAATAGTGTTGATCGTATGCGCCGTGTTCAGAAAATCAGGCGTCTCGAAATAGGCACCGCCCTGCTGAAAAATACGATAGGGCCGCTGTACTGAATCGATGCCGAACCGCGCGGCCGGAATCGTCCGGGTGTCGAGCAGATAGAGCACGACGTCGCGATTGAGTTGAGCTGACGGCGACAGCGCACCAGGCGCAACTTTTTGCAAAGCAGCGATCGCGCGCCGGTTGCGCGCCAGGTCATTTAGACGCTTAGCAGCGTTATTTGCGCTGAGCTTGGACTTCAGCCCGGCGTTCGGTCCCTTGTCGAGGCCCAGCGAGCTGGCGAGCTCGGGTGAGTTTTGAACCGCCTCCTGAAAGATTGTTTCGAACACGGCGTTGATGTCGGAATCGCCGTCCGCGCTTTGCGCAAAACTGGTGGACGGGAGGATCGAAAAGGCGGCAACGGCGCCCGAGGCGGCGACGAACTGCCGGCGGTCCATGGGGTTAGTCCTCTCGGAAATGATATAGTGTCAACCTAGCGCGCGCCCTGCCCGCCCCGCAAGCTCGACGACATAATGCCAGGCGACGCGTCCCGATCGGCTCCCGCGCAGCGTCGCGAACCTGATGGCCTCGAGCGGATCATAAGCCAGATCATATGCGGTTGTGTATCCGTCAACCATTGCCAAATAGGTCGGTTGGTCCGCAACGTGGAACCCCAACGACAGCCCGAACCGGTCAGCAAGCGCCAGCGCATCATCGGCAGCATCGCGCGGATTGGCCGCTGCATCCTGCTCAGCCATGTCGCGCTTGACGACGTGGCGGCGGTTCGACGTGACATAAAGACGGACATTGTCCGGCCGCGCCGACGCGCCACCGTCAAGTACCGAACGCAACACCCGCGCCGCCTGGGCATCGTCGAATCCAAGATCGTCGATAAAAACGATCACGCGCCGACCCCATGTTGCAAGCTCTGCAAACAGTGCCGGAAGCGTTGCGAGATCGGTCATGGCTAGCTCGACCAGCGCCAAGCCCTCGGTCGCACCGACCGCCGCCTTTGCCAGCGCGGACTTGCCCGATCCGCGTGCGCCCCAGATCAACGCATCGTGCGCGGCGTGGCCTGCTGCATGGCGGCGGCAATTTTCGACGAGCACGGCCTTCGCCTCATCAATCCCCGTCAACAGGTCGAGCGGCAGCGGGCGGAAATTTGTGGGCGTCAGCACCGCACCGATCCAGCGATAGGCCGACGCCGAAGGAACCGCGCGGTCTTTAACAGCTGGGGATAGCCGATCGAGCGCGTCTGCAATGCGGCGAAGCGTTTCGTCCATGAGGACGGCAATTAGCGTTGTGCGCCTACCATTGCCAGCCGGACGCGAAACGCCTCGATATCGAAGGCAGGCGTAACCGCGTTGTGCATGGACGCTGCGGCCGTTGCGCAATCGCTGACGACGCTCGAGATCCAGCCATAGCTGCCCGCCACGCACGCGCTACTGGGTACCGTCGCCGAGGCAGCGCGCGAGCGTCCGCTTCTACACGGCAATTTCATAGTTTTTCAGCAGATCGTAAAGCGTTGGCCGACTGACCCCGAGGAGCCTTGCTGCGCTCGAAATATTGCCATCGGTGCGCGCGATCGCGCGGGTAATCGCCTTGCGGTCAGCCGCTTCGCGCACCGCCTTCAGGTTAATTGCGTCGTCGTCGTCCCTGCCGGGCGCAAGGTCAAGATCGGCAGCAGTGACCAATTTTCCGTCCGCCATAATCACGGCACGCTTTACACGATTTTCAAGCTCGCGGACGTTGCCCGGCCAACTCCAGGCATCGAGCGCGGTCATTGCATCAGGGGCAAGTCCGGTCACGTCGCTGCGCATGGTATGCGCCAGCCGCTGGACGAACACCCGTCCCAGTAGACTTGCGTCGCCCGGGCGCTCGGCCAGCGAGGGTATGCGCACGACGATTTCAGCAAGGCGGTAGTACAGGTCCTCGCGAAAACTACCGTCCTTGACCATTGCATCGACGTCACGGTGCGTCGCGGTGACGACGCGTGTGTCGACCGAGATACCACGCCTTCCGCCGACGCGTTCAATTGTTCGTTCCTGCAGGAACCGCAACAGCTTGACCTGAAGTGCAAGAGGTACGTCGCCGATTTCGTCAAGGAATAGCGTTCCACCGTGCGCTTGTTCGATCTTGCCCTCAGTCGTTTTGATCGCACCGGTGAACGCGCCCTTTTCGTGGCCGAACAGTTCACTTTCGAGCAGATTCTCAGGGATCGCAGCGCAGTTGATCGCCACGAATTCGCCGTCACAGCGATCGCTCGAGTCATGCAGCCCGCGCGCCAGCAACTCCTTGCCTGTGCCACTCGCGCCCAGCAGCATGACGGAGGCATCGGTCGTTGCCACCCGTTCGACGGTACGAACCACCTTGAGCATTTCGGGCGACGACGAAATGATCCCGCCGAGCAGACTCGCACTCGTTGGCACCGACGCCAGCCGACTGTTTTCGGCTTCGAGTGCATGCAGATGAAAGGCGCGCGCCACAATGAGGCCAAGCTCGTCGATATCGACAGGCTTGGCGTAAAAGTCATAAGCGCCAGACCCAATGGCCCGCAGTGCCGACTCCCGTGCGCCGTGGCCCGACGCAATAATCACTTTCGTCCCCGGTTTCAGGCGTAGCATTTCGGCGAGGGTAGCGAACCCTTCTTCCACCCCATCGGGATCGGGCGGGAGCCCGAGGTCGAGTGTCACGACATCGGGTTCGTGCAGGCGCAAGGCATCGATTGCCGACGCACGGTCGCCCGCAACGACGACATCGTAATCGTCATACGCCCAGCGCAGCTGGCGCTGCAGCCCCTCGTCATCCTCGACGATCAACAACTTGGGACGCGGTAGGGTCATGCAGCAATCCTCGTCCCGGGGCCTTGCGCATCGGGCAGCCACAGTGTCATGCACGTCCCCTCGCCAGGCGCCGAACGGACAGCGATGTGCCCCCCCATTGCGGCAACAATAGCGCGCGCTTCATAAGCGCCGACGCCGAACCCGCCCGCTTTGGTCGACGCAAAGGGTTTGAACAGCGATCCATTGACGAAGTCGGCATTCATGCCGGGGCCGCGGTCGATAATTTCGATACCGGTCTCACCGCCGTGGCGAACCACGGTCAGGGTGACGGGTTCAGCATCCGGACTGGCGTCGATCGCGTTCTGGACAAGATGCGAAAGTGCCTGTTCGAGGCGCCCGGGATCGGCAAGCGCAAACATCCCCGGCCCGCCGGTTACGACAACCGGATGACGGACACGCAGCGCGCGCGCCACAGCGGCGATCACTCCCCCCAGCTCGACCGCCCGAGGTTCCTCACTGCGCCCGGTATTGTGCTGCGACAGGCGGGCGAGCAAGTCGTTCATACGGGCCGTCGACGATTGTAGGGTCGCAATCATATCGGCCCGGAACTCGGGCTTGTCGGCGTGGCGCTCGGCATTGCGAGTCACGAGGGTCAATTGGCTCACGAGATTTTTGATGTCGTGCATGATAAAGGCGAAACGGCGGTTGAACTCGTCAAACCTTGCCGCGTCGATCAGCGATTCCTGCGCATTGGCTTCGGCCAAATAGCTTGCGACCTGGCGACCCGCGAGACGCAGCAGATCGAAATCCTCCCAGTCAAAGGCGCGCGAGACCAGCGATCTTTCGAGCAATACTGCCCCCGTCAGCCTGTCGAGGTGAACGAGCGGCACGATAGCCCAGGCCGACGTATCGGCCATGATCCACTCGGGAATTGCTGCCGCTTCGCGCGCATCGCCGCGTTCGCCGCGCAAGACGTCGAGTTCGACGATACGTCCCGAGGCGAGAATCTCGCTCAACTGACCACCCCCGGCATCTAGGGGTGGCAACAGCGTCGACCACTCCCAGCGCGCGCTGGTGCTCAGCGCCTCACCTGTCGGGCGGAGCAAGACACCACCCGGTGCATGAACGATGTCGGCAATCGCTTTCACGACGCGGACCTCAAGCGGGGGTGCGCCGGGACCGGGAA
>JAYVVA010000176.1:0-3343 GCA_043787435.1 Sphingomonadales bacterium
AGGGGCGCGATAAACGAACTGCGTGACAACGGGAACGGCGTAAATCCACAAACAGAACATCCCACTCCAGCTGAGAAACTGGACCACAAACAAGGGGAGCAACACACGGAGTAGTCGGGGCGGGGCTGGCAATGTCATGGCCCGAATCTAGCGAGCTGGCGTCATCGCGCAATTCGTTCAAACTTCGCGCCCGGCTTGCACAGTTTTGTGGCACCGTTATTGGCGCGCCATGCCGATCCGTTCTTCAAGGCCGCAAGCGATCGCCAACTGGCTGCTCGTCGTCGCGTTTCTCGTGTTCTTCATGGTCGTCGTCGGCGGCATCACGCGACTGACCGAATCGGGCTTGTCGATTACCGAATGGAAGCCGGTTTCGGGAGCGATCCCACCTTTGACGGCTGCAGAGTGGCAGACGGCATTTAATGCCTACAAGCATGTCCCTCAATATGTAGCGATCCATGAGGGCATGACGCTCGCGCAGTTCAAATTTATTTTCTTTTGGGAATGGGTCCACCGGTTGCTGGGGCGTGTGATTGGCCTCGCTTTTGCGCTGCCGCTCGCCTGGTTTTGGCTCCGTGGCGCCATTCCAGAGCACTATAAGGTGCGACTTGTCGCGTTGCTTGCCCTTGGTGCGCTGCAGGGCGCCGTCGGCTGGTGGATGGTCAAATCCGGCCTGTGGCAGGGCGTTTCGGTCAGTCACTACCGCCTTGCGCTGCACTTGTTGCTGGCGCTCACGATCTTGGCCAGCCTGGTGTGGACAGCGCTCGACCTCATCGGCCTCTCGCGCAATCCGCGGTCGCGACCCGCGCGGCTCACAGGTTTTGCCTTTGGTGTCGCGGCCGTCCTCTACATTCAGTTGCTGTACGGCGCGTGGGTTGCCGGTCTGCGCGCAGGCAAGGTCACCCAGAACTGGCCATTGATGAGCGACAGCTTCTTGCCCACCGGTGTGGATTGGTCACAGGGGTGGGCATTCGCCTTCAGCAGCGATCCCTATCTGGTTCATTTCATCCACCGCTGGTGGGCCTGGGTTGTTGTGGCCGCGCTGGTACTGCTTGCGCTCCGGGTAAAGCGCGCCGGGGTCCGTCGTGCATCGATTGTCCTCCACATCGCTTTTGGCACGCAGGTGCTGCTGGGTATTGCGACTGTCATGAGCGGCGTGAACATCGGCCTTGCCGTTGCGCATCAGGCGGTCGGGGCCTTGCTGGTTGCGAGCGTTGCGTGGGGCGCACATGTTATCGGACGACAGTCATAAAAGACATGAGTTGGAGCTGAGTGATGACGCCACAAGCCCCGCTGCCGAGTGGATTTGGCATGCGATCGACTGCAAGCGATGTGATCGCCGGGACCAACCTGTCGGGCAAGACTGCGCTCGTGACGGGCGGCTACTCGGGTCTCGGCCTTGCAACGGTGCGCACGCTGGAGGGTGCCGGTGCGCAGGTCATCGTCGGAGCGCGGCGACCCCAGGCGGCTGCGGCTGACCTGCAGGGTATCGCTCGCGTCACCATTTTGCCGCTTGACCTGTCGGATCCGCTCTCGATCGACAGCTTTGCTGCCGATGTTGCCACCCAGACTGACAAGATCGACATCTTGATCAACAACGCTGCGATCATGGCCAACACGCTGACGCGCGATTCGCGTGGCTACGAAAGCCAGTTTGCGACCAATCATCTCGGCCATTTTCAGATGACTGGCCGGCTTTGGCCGCTTCTCAAGGCAGCGGCAGCGGGCGCGCGAGTCGTGGTGCTTTCGTCGATCGGCCATCGTGGTGGGGGGGTCGATTTCGACGACATTAACTTTGAACGACGCCCCTATCACAAATGGCTCGCCTATGCGCAGGCGAAGTCGGCCAACGCCCTGTTTGCGGTTCACCTCGATGCCCTCGGTGCGCCGCACAACATCCGCGCCTTTGCCGTCCATCCCGGTGGCATCGCCACCCCGTTGCAACGCCATTTGACGATGGAAGAACAGGTGGCGATGGGCTGGTATGACGCCGACGGGAATGTTCATCCGGGTTTCAAGTCAATCGACCAGGGCGCAGCAACGAGTGTGTGGTGCGCCACTTCGCCCCTGCTGGATCGCAAAGGCGGCATTTATTGCGAGGATTGTGATGTCGCGGCGATTTGGGTCGAAGGCATGAACATCAACACCGGCGTTCGCTCCCATGCCATAGACGCCAAAACGGCGGCGCGGTTGTGGACGCTTTCAGAATCGATGACAGGTGTCTGTTTTCCTAATTTATTTTAGTCGAAGCGAGGTTTTCTGACAACCTTATCTCAACGTCTGGCGCCTAACCAAAATTCATGGGTAGGCATATTTTTCTGAAAAAATTGCTGCGGGCGTTGACGTTGATACTTGGCGTGCTTCTGCCTCTGAGTCCGGCGCGGGCAGCACCGCCGCCGGTCGTACCGCACGCACTTTGTCTCCTCGTCACCAAAGTGCCTGTCAATCCCTTTGCTCTGCTGAAATCGCCGAACTCGTTTGACTGCGCGCCCAGCCAGCTTCGCGCGGCCGGGCCGTTCACCTGGGAACTGGTCCGCGATCTGAACCTTGTCACTGACCCGTCGGACCCATGGGAATTGCGCCATGAATACAGCCAGTCGGATGGCGAGACCCTGTTCGTGCGCTATGCCGACGGCCATATGACACAGGCACCGTCGGATCGGACGAGCGCTCGGCGAATTTTTTCGCCCGGCATGGTCTCGTACAAGCTGCCTGCTGAGCGCGGTACGATCAGGGCCGTGCTGATCCGGGTCGAAAATCTGCGCAATCAGCGAGGAGTTGCCTCAGCTCTGGAGATCAGCACGGGCCAGGCGGCTCTGCAGCGCGACCTGCCGGTACTGTTCCTCTATGGTATTCTTGCGGGCATCGTGGGCACATTGCTTATCTATAATTTTGCGCTGTTCGTGTCTCTGCGCTACACATTTATCTTGTGCTATTGCGTGAGTGCAGTCGCGATGCTGGGGGTTGGCTTCACCTGGTCTGGCGGTATCTTCCTGCTGTTTCCCCGTCTCGACACGACTGAACAAATCTCGCTGACTATGTTGGCGACGATCAGCGTGCTTGCGGTTTCGGTGTTGTTCCTGCGCACTTTCATCGAGCGCGAACGATTGCCGCATCGGCTCTGGGTATGGACGATGGCTGCGGCTGTGGTTGGTCTGGGATCATGCGCCGTGCGGCTGATCAACAGCCGTTTTGCGTGGCAGGCGATGGACTGGGTTAGCTATTGGTCAATCATTGTCGTCCTGATCGGCCTTGTTGCGACGGCGGCCGTCGCGACGCGGCGCGGCAGCGCCTCGGCACGAATTTACCTCTTTGCTTGGACAGCCCCAATCGTCGCGGCCATTCT
>JAYVVA010000177.1:0-8262 GCA_043787435.1 Sphingomonadales bacterium
ATTGGCCAAATTCACGCGCCACAAAGAGCGCGTGGAGGCAAAACACACGGTCGACGCCGCACTACGCCCCGTTTTTCCACCTGCGCAGAGCTTCCCTAACGGGTTCTGTGTCCGCTCCCACGCCAAACACCGATGCCGCGCAGCGGCTTCGTGCATTGGGTCCCTCAGTTGCTGCGTTAGGCGATCGGGTGCTGTCAGCCGGATGCGCACTGGTCTCTCAACGGTAATGTCAGGAATTGGGCGTGAAGCGGTCAGTTACTATATCGGCGTCATGGAAAAATCACACTTTTGCCACGAAGCGAACAATCCTTGGCAGAATCACGACGCCCACACCCTGCATTGGATCCCCCCCCGCTCGCTCATGGGCAGACCTCGCTGCGTGGCAATTGCAACTCGGTGGGACGTTGCCGACAGTCTGCTTTTGCTAGCGCGCTCCGGCGAAGCGGCCGTTCGTTTATGGCGATGGGATGAGCCCGGTTCGTGCCCAAGGACAGCCGTTCCGCGGAGCTCTATACAATCTCGCACGCGGACCTCAGCAGTTTAAATGGCTACACCCCGGTCATATACCGGTCGTCACGCGGGCTAGATAACCGGCGCACTCGCGCCATCGAATTGACTTTCGCAATGTCCCAGCGCACGCCTCCGTCATGTCAAAGGCGATTACCCGCCATCTACTTTTGCTCGCGGTCATTTTTGGCCTTGCGAGTCAGGGGGTGGCACGCGCTTCTCCACCGTGCCACGAAATGGCGCAGACCCATGCGACGAATATAGTCGACAAGCCTGATTGTGCTGGCATGCGCGGCGCTCGCAAGGGCAAGGGGCCCTGCAAGGATATGTCGCTGGGTTGCTTTGCGATGGCGGGCTGTTCTGCGGTCGTCGCGATTGACGCACTACCTGTTATCGCTCGGCTGTCAGCGAAGTTGGTTATGGCGAGTTGGCCCGCGACCCCGGAACTAACGGGCCGTGACACCGCCCCTGACCCCGACCCCCCGTCGCTTCTCGACTGAATTACAGTGCGAATGCTGACGTAGACAGCTTCGCACATGCGATTTTCAGTCGAGGGATTTTAAGATGAGAATGATGTGGATGGCCGCGTGCGCGGTTGCCGCGCCGGTATGGGCAACGACGGCGTTTGCTGAGCCCCTGGCCTACGACGCTGCATTGAAGCGCGCTGGGGAGGGGCCGAGCATACGCGGCCGCGATGCCAGCGTTGCGGCTGCGCGGTCGTCGGCAATTGCAGCCGACCGGCTTCCTGACCCAACACTAGACTTCGGTATCAAGGATTTTCCGGTGACTGGCCCTGATGCCGGCCGATTCAATCGCGACAATTTCACGATGACGACGATCGGCATCAGTCAGCAATTCACGAACCCCGCCAAGCGTCACGCCCGCGCGGCATTGGCGGCTGCTGCGATTGGTGTGGCCGACGCCGACCGCCTGATCGAGGCGCGTTCGATCCGTCTCGAAACCGCCGTGGCCTGGATAGACCTCTATTACGGACAGAAGCGCCTCGCTCTTTTGCAATCGCTCGATGCAAGCCTCGACGACTTGCAAAAGACCATCAGCGCCCGCCTTGCCTCAGGCAGTGCACGTCCGAGCCAAGCGCTCGAACCTGCACAACTGCGTGCCAAAGTCACCGACCGGCACGCTGCACTCGCCTCCGAAATTGCCCGCGCCAAGGCGAGGCTGACGCGCTTCACCGGAGATTCTGATCCACAGACGGCAGGCGACCCGCCGCTGCCATCTGTCGATCAAGTCCGTCTTCGGGCGTCGCTTGCCACTTTACCAACTCTGCGCGCCCGCGATGCGGCAACCGTCTCGGCCGACGCGCAGACCCAACTGGCACGCGCCGACAAGCATCCCGACTGGACCGTCAGCGCATCGTACGGCCGACGCGAGCCTAATTACGGCGATCTTGTCTCGGTCGGCGTGAGCATAGACCTGCCGCTGTTTGCCAAGCGCCGCCAAGACCCCAAGATTGCCGCTGCAGCGAGCGACGCCGAGCGCACAAGATTTGATCGCCAAGCGACTGAACGCGAATGGGCAGGCGCCCTCGATGGCGACCTTGCCGAGCATGCCATGCACCATCGAAGGCTTGAAAACGCCCGCACGACGCTTGTGCCGCTCGCCAGAAAACGTGCGATGCTCGACCGCGACAGCTATGCGGCAGGCAAGACCGATCTTGGAACGGCGCTGCTGGCGACGCTTTCGGTCGCCGAAGCTGAAATCGATATGCTCGACCGCGAAGCCGAAGTCGCTCGTGATGCTGTGCGTATCAATATTATCTATGCCGGGGACGACCTATGAGCAGTGAATCAACCCGGACGACGCGCCTGCGCGCGGCAGCTCTGGTCGCTGTCCTCCTCGCAGGCGGCGGCGGATACTGGCTCGGCACCCAGCGCGACGGCCGGGCGGCGACAACGACGCCTGACCGAGGCAGCAAAGTGCTCTATTATTACGATCCGATGTTCCCGAACCAGAAGTTCGACAAACCGGGAAAATCGCCGTTCATGGACATGCAGCTAACGCCCAAATACGCCGACGTTGGCACGGCTGGCAGCGCGCCAGGTGTGTCCATCGACCCGTCGGCAATACAAAACCTGGGCATCCGCGTCGTGGCGGCACGGACCGGTACTTTTGCATCGAATCTCAACGTCACTGGTAACATTGACTTCAACCAGCGCGATATCGCGATTATTCAGGCTCGTTCGGGCGGATTTATTCGTCGCGTTTATGGCCGTGCACCAGGTGACGTGGTCCGCGCGGGCGCGCCGATCGCCGATATACAGCTTCCCGAATGGGGTGGCGCGCAGACCGAGTTCCTAAGCGTGAAACGCCTCGGCAGCCCTTCGTTCACGGCAGCCGCACGTCAGCGTTTGCGTCTGCTCGGCATGTCGGACGGCGTCATCGGTGGCGTTGAGCGCAGCGGACGAACGAACGGCACAGTCACGATCACGAGTCCTATCAGTGGCGTCATCCAGACGCTCGATGCCCGCACGGGGGCGACCCTCGCGATGGGTCAGACGCTCGCGCAAGTAAGGGGCCTGGGCACCGTTTGGCTCAACGCCGCAGTCCCCGAAGTGCAAGCTGGCGGTGTTCGCGTTGGGCAACACGCGGCGGCGACACTGACCGCGTTTCCCGGCGAAACATTTCGTGGGCGCGTCATTGCGGTGCTGCCGACCGCTCAGGCGGACAGCCGGACGCTGACCGTTCGCATCGAACTCACCAATCGCACCGGGAGATTGCGCCCCGGCATGTTCGCAAACGTCGGCTTGGGCGGCGATAGCCGAGCAGCGCTCATCGTTCCGAGTGAAGCCGTAATTCGGACCGGCACTCGTACGATTGTCATGCTTGCATCAAAGGATGGCCGCTACCATCCGGCAGAGGTGCGGGTCGGACGCGAGAGCGGCGGCCAGACCGAAATCCTGGGGGGACTGAGTGAAGGCGAAAAGGTCGTATCCTCGGGCCAGTTCCTGCTCGATTCTGAGGCGAGCCTGACGGGTATCGCCGTTCGTCCGTTGAGCTCAGTTAAGTGATCGAAGCCATAATCCGCGCCTCGGTGCAGGCGCGTGGGCTAATCATCGTTGCTGCGCTCATGCTAACGATTATCGGCATTGGCGCTATTCGCACCACGCCGGTCGATGCGCTGCCCGACTTGTCGGACGTGCAGGTCATCATCCGCACAACCTATCCCGGCCAAGCCCCGCAGATCGTCGAGAACCAAGTCACCTATCCGCTGACGACGACCATGCTGTCAGTCCCCGGCGCAAGGGTGGTGCGCGGCTACTCTTTCGTCGGTGACAGCTTTGTTTACGTGCTCTTCGAGGATGGCACCGATCTCTACTGGGCGCGCAGCCGGGTCCTCGAATATCTCAGCCAGGTTCAGGGGCGGCTTCCCGCTGGCGCCACCGCTTCGCTCGGACCCGATGCGACGGGCGTTGGCTGGATATACGAATACGCGCTGGTCGATAAATCCGGGAGCCACGACCTCGCGCAGCTCCGCAGCATCCAGGACTGGTTTCTGCGCTACGAACTGAAGAGCGTCCCGGGCGTCGCTGAGGTCGCCAGCATCGGAGGTATGGTCAAGCAATATCAGGTTGTGCTCGATCCGCAAAAGCTCGCGTCCTATGGCGTGACCGCATCCGACGTCGGCGATGCCCTAAAGCGCGCCAATCAGGAAACAGGCGGTGCCGTCGTCGAAATGGCGGAGGCAGAATACATTGTCCGGGCCACTGGCTATCTGAAGACACTCGATGACTTCCGCGCCGTGCCGCTGAAGACGGCGGGTGGCATCCCCGTCACGGTGGGTGACGTTGCCACTGTCCAGATCGGACCCGACATGCGACGCGGTATTGCCGAACTGAACGGCCAAGGTGAAGTCGCGGGTGGTGTCATCGTGATGCGGCAGGGCAAGAACGCCCGCGACGTCATCGAGGGTGTTCGCACCAAGCTTGCCGAACTCAAGGCAAGCCTGCCGACAGGCGTTGAGATCGTCACGACCTACGACAGGTCGGGCCTGATCGATCGTGCGGTCGAAAATCTGACCGGCAAGCTCTTCGAGGAATTCGCGATCGTTGCGCTCGTCTGTGCACTGTTCCTCTGGCACGTCCGATCGGCGCTTGTTGCCGTGCTGACACTGCCGCTTGGCATTCTGATCGCCTTTATCGTCATGCGCGTGCAGGGTCTAAACGCCAACATCCTTTCGCTCAGCGGCATCGCCATCGCTATCGGCGCGATGGTCGATGCGGCGGTGGTCATGATCGAGAACGCTCACAAGCATCTCGAACGCTGGTCCCACGATCACCCGGGCGCAGACCTCAAGAGCACCGAACGCTGGCGCGTCGTTACCGATGCGGCGGCGGAGGTCGGCCCCGCGCTGTTCCTCAGCCTGCTGATCATAACCTTCTCGTTCATTCCGATTTTCTCGTTGCAAGGCCAGGAAGGTCGACTTTTTGCCCCACTCGCCTTTACGAAAACCTATGCGATGGCGGGTGCGGCACTGCTCTCGATCACGCTTGTCCCCGTCCTCATGGGATGGTTGATCCGCGGCAAAATACCCGCCGAGCAGAGCAATCCGATCAACCGCTGGCTGACGCGCATCTATCGTCCAGCGCTCGATTGGGTGCTGGCGAAGCCAAAACAGGCCCTGCTGATCGCAGGCCTTATCTTCGCTT
Organism: Sphingomonadales bacterium; assembly: GCA_043787435.1. Lineage (GTDB taxonomy): Bacteria > Pseudomonadota > Alphaproteobacteria > Sphingomonadales > Sphingomonadaceae > Sphingomonas_O. The sequence continues at coordinate 5,175 of JAYVVA010000177.1, forward strand.
CTAGTCTGTGGCCGATCAGCCAGACCGGAGGTGAGTTCATGCCGCAGATGAACGAAGGCGATCTGCTTTACATGCCCTCCGCGCTGCCCGGAATTTCGACTGCAAAAGCGTCGATGCTGCTCCAGCAGACCGACCGGCTGATCAAGACCGTTCCCGAAGTCGAAAGCGTGTTTGGCAAGGCTGGTCGTGCGGATACCGCCACCGATCCCGCCCCTCTCGAAATGTTCGAGACGACGATCCGCTTCAAGCCGAGGAACGAGTGGCGCGCGGGGATAACGCAAGAAAAGCTCGTCGAAGAACTCGACAGGACGGTAAAAGTCCCTGGCCTTGCCAACTTTTGGATACCGCCTATTCGCAACCGCATCGACATGCTGGCGACTGGCATCAAAAGCCCCATCGGCATCAAGGTATCAGGGTCAAACCTCGACGAGATCGACAGCACCGCGCGCCAGATCGAGACCGTGGCAAAAACGGTGCCGGGGATCAGCTCGGCACTCGCCGAGCGGTTGTCCGGAGGCCGATACATCGATGTGACTATCAACCGTGCAGCTGCTGCCCGATACGGCCTCAATGTGGCCGATATTCAGTCGGTCGTGTCAGGTGCCGTCGGCGGCGAGGTCGTAGGGCAGACGGTCGAGGGGCTGGCGCGATATCCGATCAGCGTGCGCTATCCGCGGGAAGTTCGCGACAGTCTCGACAAAATCATCAAGTTGCCGGTTTTAACCCCGTCACGCCAACAAATCACGCTGGGGACGGTCGCTGATGTCCGCATCGCTGCCGGTCCGCCGATGCTCCGGAGCGAGAATGGGCGGCCTGCGACTTGGGTATATATCGACGGACGGGGCCGCGCACTTACCGACATTGTCGGTGACCTGCAACGCGCGGTCGCAGAAAAGGTCAAGCTGCCGCCCGGCATCAGCGTCGCCTACACCGGCCAGTTCGAGTTCCTGCAACGCGCGACCGAGCGTCTGAAGATCGTCGTCCCCGCGACGCTACTGATCATCTTCGCGCTGCTTTATGCGACGTTCCGGCGCTGGGACGAAGCCGCGCTCATCATGGCGACCCTGCCGTTCGCCCTGACTGGCGGGGTATGGCTGCTCTACCTTCTCGGCTACAACCAGTCGGTCGCAACCGGTGTCGGCTTCATCGCGCTCGCGGGCGTGTCCGCCGAGTTCGGCGTCGTCATGCTGATCTATCTCAAGCACGCGCTTGCGGAGCATAACCCTGAAGAGGTGGAGGCTGCTGTTCGCGAAGGCGCACTGCTGCGAGTGCGGCCCAAAGCAATGACCGTCGCCGTCATCCTCGCCGGAATTTTTCCGATTCTCATCGGGACTGGAACCGGTTCCGAAGTCATGAGCCGTATCGCCGCGCCGATGATCGGCGGGATGATCACGGCGCCGCTGCTCTCGATGCTTATCATCCCCGCGGCCTATTTGCTGATGCGGCGACCACGCCATGAAATCGAAGTTAGACAGCCTCTTGGAGCTACCGAATGATCAAGTCGCTGCCCGATTTCCGCGCTCGTCGTTCTAGCCGCGATGCCGCCCGCATGCAGCGAGAAGCCCATGTCAGACTAATGTGGCAGCATCGGCAGCACGGTGATAGCTGCTGCGAATGAGCCGCAAATCTCGAGCAAAGCCGCCCAGCTAATTTCGCTGCTTCAAATCATCGCCTGCGGTAATCCGGCTGGTTGTGCTGATGTACGTGCGGTTCCCGCTGTCGCTGAGGGCCTTGTCAGCCGGATGCGCACTGGTCTCTCCACGATCGGCTGCACTGGCCGAGTGGCAGGCACTCGCGTGCTAAATGCCAAAATCAAAGATCGAATTTCACCTTGGAGAAACGAGTGCGCATCCGGCTGACAACACCGTCCAACGGCGCCGACAAAGACCTGATGTCCGCACACGCATTGGCCGACGCAGCCGCAACGGACGAAGCTGCCCAAACCCAGTTTGAAAGTCGCAGGCAACTCGACGGTCTGCGGCTCGACATTCCGCGCTACGTGACCAACCCGGAGCCGACCTTGTCCGAAGATCTCATGGTCAGATCGGCTGCCGCGCCGCAGAATACGCAGCACGGCTCCCATTACGGACAATCCTGACAGGGAAGAGAATGATGATCAGCGATCGCACCGTACAGATCGCCCATGATGGCGAACTCGACGACTGGTTGCCCTGCAAGGACGCTCAAGATGGGTTCCTGTTCATGGTCGGGACGGTCACCAGCGACCGCAAGCAGCGTTTTGCGAACGGCGCGACGATGACGACATCGTTTATCCGCGCAGACCTGTCCGAGTTGGTCGAAGGTGCGGTTATCGCGACGCTCAACTCGGTGTACCTTTTGCGTCGGCGAGCGAACTGACCCTCTTTGGATGCGTTTGTCTATGCAGCGAGCCTTGGCGGCACATGCCTTGACGGGGACAATCAGCCTGTCACGTCTTTCACGATTGCCAACACGGCGGGGTCCGCCGACGAGCCTCGGGGCTGCTCGATATAATTGTCGCCGCTCAAGTGGTGGCGCACGGCCCATGGCATGTTCAAACTTTCCCCCCCTGCGCCGCTGCCCAAGTCAGTGTCGGCACCATTGCCGTGTTGACGCGCGGGGTGCCGGGCCGGCGCAAGAAGCGCAGCCAATTGTCGAGGGCGCTAGGTCGGCAGCCCGGTATGCGGCTCGGGCTACAGGCGGGGGCGCTTCCTACGGTCGGGACGTTGCGGCGAGAATACTCCACACCGCCATTTTCGCCGGGCGAATTATCGTCGGGCTCCAAGCCAAAAGGGTCTCTCGAAACTCGCGTCGGTGCTGAAGGGAAATATCGATCTGATCTCGCGCCGTGGCTTTAGCCCCATTTGCGGACAGCTGCTTAACGGGGCCCGGTATGGCCATCGAGCAAACGGAGCCAACCGGTGCGACTACCGATCCGCAACTATCTCTCGACGCCGCTGACGATCTTCATTGAGCCGGTATGCGACCGATATGAGGTTCCGATTGGGGACGAAGCTACTGTAGTTCTTGCAGATGGCCACCGTCACTCAATCGATATACACCCCGAGAATTGTGTCTCAATTTGGAACGAGGGGCCTGAATGGGTAGT
>JAYVVA010000178.1:0-1618 GCA_043787435.1 Sphingomonadales bacterium
CCGGTGTCGCTCAAAGTGATCGAGGAAAGAACGGTCGGACCGCAGCTTGGCGCCGATTCTATCCGGGCAGGTGTGATCGCCTCGACGATTGCGACGCTGGCCGTCATCGTCTTCATGCTGCTGACTTATGGCCGCTTCGGTGTGTATGCAAATCTCGCTGTGGTTGTGAACGTGTTCATAATCCTGGCAGTCATGGCGTTCCTCAACGCGACACTTACTCTGCCTGGTATTGCCGGTTTTGTGTTGACCATCGGCACAGCGGTCGACGCCAACGTGCTCATCAACGAGCGCATCCGTGAGGAACAGCGCCGCGGGCGCAACCCCATCCAGTCGGTCGAACTCGGCTACAAGGAAGCGAGCAGGACGATCTTTGAGGCAAACACCGTTCACTTCATTTCAGGCATGGTCATGCTGCTGCTAGGTTCGGGTCCGGTAAAGGGCTTTGCTGTCGTGCTGCTGATCGGCATTTTCGTTTCATATTTTACTGCGGTATTTTTCACGCGCATGCTGGCAGTGGGCTACCTGCGCCGGTCGCGCCCCACCGTGCTCCACATCTGATCCGGACCCGTCAAAATGCGTCTGCTCAAACTCGTTCCCGACAACACCAACATCGGTTTCGTTCGCCTGCGCAACTGGGCGTTCGCGCTGACAATGCTGCTGACGATCCTCTCGATCGTAGCTGTTACTTGGCGGGGACTGAACCTTGGGGTCGATTTCGTCGGCGGCCTGATGATCGAGGAAACGTTTGTGAAGCCGCCGTCGCTCGATAAGGTGCGCGCCACGGTCGACAGGCTAGGTGTCGGGGAAGCGTCGCTCCAACAGTTCGGGGACCCCAAGACAGTATCGATCAAGTTGCCTCCACCCTCATCGACCGATGCCGGGGCAACCAACGCTGTCGTCGCCAAAGTGAACGCAGCACTGGCTGCTGACTTTCCGGGCGCGAAATTTTCCAAACAGGACTCGGTTTCCGGCAAGGTTTCGGGCGAACTCATCCGCAATGGCATTCTCGCGGTTCTGATCGCCGTACTCGCGATCGCTGTGTTCAGTTGGCTACGTTACGAGTGGCAGTTCGGCGTCTCGACTTTCGTCGCGATCGGCCACGACCTGCTGATGACACTCGGCTTTTTTGCAATCACCCAGCTCGAGTTTGATCTGAACATTGTCGCCGCTGTGCTGACAATTATTGGCTATTCGATCAACGACAAGATTGTGATCGACGACCGTATCCGCGAGAACATGCGTAAATACCGTAAGATGGACATGGGCGCGCTAATCGACCTGTCGGTCAACGAGACACTGCCGCGCACTGTGATGACGTCTTTGACGGTGCTTCTGGCCCTGGGCTCGCTGCTGTTATTCGGAGGTCATGTGTTGCACGGCTTCGCAGCAGCGATGATGCTGGGCATTATTGTCGGCACCTATTCGTCGATCTATGTTTCGTCGTCGTTGCTGGTCGTGCTGGGACTGCGCCCCGAAAACTTCGACCGCAAGGCTGCTGATTCGCTCGCTAGCGGAGCTGAAAGAGTGCAGCGGCGTGAAGGCCTGCCGGGGCAGAACAAGGTTAAATAGGGCGCTCGCGACTGGACGCGACAAGGCCGGAGAGGTGCTCGTAGAGCAC
>JAYVVA010000179.1:0-3633 GCA_043787435.1 Sphingomonadales bacterium
TTCTGCACGGCTTTGCTGAGTGCCGTTTCGCCGTTGCTGTTTGCGATATCGACGCTCGCTCCACGTCCGAGCAGGACCTGTACACCTTCGGTCCAACGCAATTCTGTCGCAATCAGCAGAGGAGTCTTTCCCTGCGTGTCACGCAAATTCGGGTTTGACCCTTTTTGCAGGAGAAACCCCAGCCAAACCAGGTCGCGCCCGGCTGCGACGATATGGAGCGCCGTTTCGCTCGTCGCGCCGTCGCGCGTATTGACGATGACGGTGCCAGGTTTGTTCAACAAATCCGTGACTTTGGCGCCGTCGCGGTCGCGCACCGCCTTCAAAAAATTGAAGCTGTCAGAAAATTGCGCGTTTGCAACCGTCGGCGCGCTCATGGCGACAATCAAAGCAGGAATCAGGTAGCGGTTGTTCATGGCGACCCCATAGTCTTGGTGCTCTGTCTTGCGGTTGCGGCGCTAACAACGCAAGGCTGAGCGCATGATGAATCTGCGCCTTTCGCTCATGCCGCTCCTGTGTCTCGCCGCGTGCCAGCAATCGAGTGCGTTGCCGCCGCTTGCGGGCGCAAGTATCGGGGGACCGTTTGCCCTCGTCGATCAGGACGGACAGTCTCGGTCGGATCGCGATTTCAGGGGAAAATACCGGATCATGTATTTCGGATATACCTTTTGCCCCGACGTTTGCCCGGTCGACGTTGCGCACATCGCTGCGGGTTATCGGGCTTTTGCAAAGGCCGACCCGGCACGCGCGGCGCGCGTGGTGCCAATTTTTGTAACTGTTGATCCGGAACGTGACACGCCTGCGGTCCTCAAACACTTTACTGCCGCGTTCGACCCCGCCCTTGTGGGCCTTACCGGTACGTCGAGGCAGATTGCAGCTGTAACCAAGGCCTATGGGGTCCCCGTGCAGATTAGCAAAAAACCGGGAAATACAGCCTATCTGGTCGATCATGGCCGCGCGACCTATTTGATGGATCCCGACAACAAACCGATTGCGCTGTTGTCTCAGGAGGCAACGCCCGACGTGATCGCTCGTGAGCTGACAAAATGGGTCAAATAACCGGCAATTTCTGGGAAGATGTCCCGCTCGACAAACTCGATCGAGGTCAGTGGGAAGCTTTGTGTGACGGCTGCGGCAAGTGTTGCCTCCACAAACTCGAGGACGAGGAAACCGGTGAGCTGTTCGCGACCAATGTCGCCTGCAAATTGTTGGATCGGCCGTCAGCGCGGTGTTCGGATTACCGCAACCGCCATGCGTATGTACCCGATTGCATCCGGCTGACCCCGGCCAAGCTTCTCGAGCTCGAATGGCTACCGGTGTCCTGCGCCTATCGGCTCCGCGCCGAGGGGAAGCCCCTCCCGGTGTGGCACCATTTGATAAGCGGCGACCCTGAAAGCGTTCACCGCGCTGGTATGTCGGTGCGCGGATGGACAATAAGCGAGAATGATGCGGGCGATCTGGAATATCATCTTACCGACCGAATCGTCTGACTCCGACGGCTTCCCGCCGTTCACAGGCGGCGGGCGAACCCGGGCCCTGACGATCGTTCGGCGCGCGCAGGTGCGCGGGATGAAGCTCAGCGTCGATCCGCGTGACGCGACCGTGCGACTCACGCTGGGTAAACGCGCGCCGTTGAAACCTGCGCTCGGCTGGGCGGCGGAAAAGCGGGATTGGGTCGAGGCCGAACTGGCGCGCCTGCCGCAGCCGCACCCCATTCTGCCCAATTCCCAGTTTGCGCTTGGCGACGATCGAGTCCGTGTCGACTGGAACGCGGCCTATCCCCGCCGGATCGTGCTGGCGAACGGCGTGTTGCGGGTAGGCGGACCGTGCGATGGTTTGTCCTTGCGTGTACTGCGATTTTTGCGTGCGCATTCCCTGAGCGTCCTGACCGCGGAAACCCGCGCGTTGGCCCAAAACCACGGGATTGGCGTGGGTGCCATTGGAGTCGGTGATCCCAAGGGACGGTGGGGCAGTTGCGCGTCTTCAGGGGACATCCGTTACAGCTGGCGTCTCATACTGGCGCCGGCTCATGTCCGTCAGGCAACAGTGGCGCATGAAGTCGCCCACCGCGTTCACATGAATCATGGCGCCGAGTTCCACGGATTGGTCGCAGAGTTGAACGGTTCCGATCCCGGTCCGGCCCGCCGTTGGCTGCGTGCGCACGGAACCGCGCTCCACTGGTTTGGGCGCGATCGCTAGCGAGGCTTAGTTGGGACGCGCCTGGCTGTCGCTTGGTTGAACGGGGCGCGGTGTCCGCGAATTGCGGCCGAGCGCGTCGTCGATCCATTTCTGGTCAAGCCGAGGTGGCGGATTCGTATCGGGGCTTTCCAATCGGGGTTCGCCCGATTGATCCATCGGGTCGGGTTCGGGCGTTTGTCCGCTGGCATCGGGCGCCGTAGCGTCATCCGCATTGCCGAAATAGGCTTCCTCATCGGGCTCCAGCTGCCATTCAGGCAACGTCACGTCAGTCTGGAACTTCTCGATCGGCCGTTTGGCGACGGCCACTTTCATGAATTGTGCAAAGGCGCGCGCGGGATTGCGGCCACCCTGCAGGCCGGGCACCGGTTTGTTGTCGTCGCGACCCATCCAGACGCCCGTCGTGATCCCGCTCGAAAACCCGAGAAACCAACCGTCCTTGTTCGACGTCGTTGTCCCTGTCTTGCCTGCGACCGGGCGCCCAATCTGGGCCGCTTTGGCGGTTCCCGTATTCACCGCAGTCTGCAAGAGATCGATCATCTGTGCTGCCACCTGAGGCGCAACGAGAACATGGCTTGTGTCAGCGCGGTGTTCGTAGAGAACGTCTCCCGCGGCTGTCGTGACCTTGGTGATCCCATAGGGAGCGATCGCGATGCCGTTGCCGCCGACCGAGGCAAACGCACGTGTCATGTCGATCAAACGGACGTCCGACGTACCCAGCACCATCGAAGGATTCGTGTTGATCGGCGTAGTAATGCCAAAGCGGCGCGCCATGTCAGCGATAGCCCCGGTTCCCACTTCGGCGCCTAATTGTGCGGCGATGGTGTTGACTGAATAGGCAAACGCAGTGCGCAGACTCATTTCGCCGGCAAATTTACGCGACGAATTGCGCGGCCTCCAGCCAGCAATATCGACCTCCTTGTCGACCATGGTGTCGGCGGGGGTATGCCCGGCCTCGAGCGCCGCGAGATAGACGAACAGCTTGAACGCCGAGCCCGGTTGGCGCACGGCTTGTGTCGCGCGGTTGTAGATCGACCCGACATAATCCTTGCCGCCGACCATCGCCCGGACTGCGCCATCACGATCTAGCGAGACCAGAGCGCCTTGTGTTCCGCCGGGCGTATTCGCAACAATCGCCGCGTCAGCCGCGCGCTGCATATTCAGGTCGAGTGTCGTCCAGACATCGATAGGCCCGTTCGTGGCGTCGATCATCGAGTCGAGCTGAGGCAGAGCCCAGTCAGTGAAGTAGCGCACGCTGTTCTGCTGAGGTTCCGGGGCAAAGACGAGCTTGTCGGGCGCGGCCTCCGCGGCCTGCGTCGCCGTGATAACGCCCTGATCACGCATCACTTCGAGCACAACACCGGCGCGACCGACGGCCGCCTGAGCATCGGCGGTCGGCGAATAATTCGACGGCGCCTTGACTAGGCCTGAAATCACAGC
>JAYVVA010000180.1:0-3850 GCA_043787435.1 Sphingomonadales bacterium
TGGGCGGGGAGGGCGCGCATGGCGTCATCATCCTCGGCCCCCGTGCTGTGGAACGGCTCGAAACCTACACCCCCGTCTGGCCGTTGCCGAAGATTTTCCGGCTCGTTTCGAAGGGCACGCTCATCGAGGGTGTGTTCAAGGGCGAAACCATCAATACGCCTTCAATGCTCGCAGTCGAGGATGTGATTTTTGCGCTCGAATGGGCCAAGGGACTAGGCGGCCTGAGTGGCCTGATGGCTCGCAGCGACGCCAATGCAGCCGCGCTCGATGCCATTGTCGCTTCGCGGCACTGGCTTGGGCACCTCGCGGCCGATCCAAAATCGCGGTCGAAGACTAGTGTATGTCTGACGGTTGAAGGCGCGGATGAGGCGCTTATTAAGAAAATCGCCGGGCTGCTCGAAGCCGAAGATGCGGCCTATGACATCGCCGGATACCGCGATGCCCCGCCGGGCCTGCGCATCTGGTGCGGCGGCACCGTCGACACGGCCGATGTGGTGGCGCTCGGTCCGTGGCTCGACTGGGCTTGGGCACACGTTTCTTCTTCGCATCAATAACTCATCATCCTGATGGGCTCCGGAACTCCCTGCGTGGAGACGTTGAGTTTCGTCCGGATGATGATCTGAAAGGATTGTCATGCCAAAAGTGCTTATTTCCGATAAAATGGACCCAAAAGCGGCGCAGATCTTCCGTGAACGTGGCGTTGAGGTCGACGAGATCACGGGCAAGACCAAGGATGAACTGATCTCTATTATCGACCAATATGATGGTCTCGCGATCCGCTCGGCGACCAAGGCGACGAAAGAGGTCATTGCGGCTGCGAAGAATTTGAAAGTCATCGGCCGCGCCGGAATCGGCGTCGACAATGTCGATATTCCAGCAGCTTCGGCGGCGGGCGTTGTCGTCATGAACACACCGTTTGGCAACTCTATCACGACTGCCGAACACGCCATCGCTCTCATGTTCGCGCTCGCGCGCCAGCTCCCGGAGGCGGACGCGTCGACGCAGGCCGGCAAGTGGGAAAAGAACCGCTTCATGGGTGTCGAGCTGACGTCGAAGACCCTGGGTCTTATCGGCGCCGGCAATATCGGCTCGATCGTCGCCGATCGCGCGCGGGGTCTCAGGATGAAGGTCATTGCCTTCGACCCGTTCCTTACGCCCGAGCGTGCCGTGGATCTCGGAATCGAGAAAGTCACGCTCGACGAGTTGCTGGCGCGTGCCGATTTCATCACGCTGCACACGCCGCTGACATCTGAGACGAGGAACATCCTGAGCCGCGAGGCCATGGCCAAGACGAAGAAGGGTGTACGGATCATCAACTGCGCGCGAGGCGGTTTGATCGACGAGGCAGCACTCAAGGATGCGCTCGATTCGGGACAGGTCGGCGGCGCAGCGCTCGACGTATTTGTGGAAGAGCCTGCAACCAATTCCCCCCTGTTTGGCACGCCCAACTTCGTCTCGACGCCTCATCTTGGGGCCTCGACGTCCGAAGCACAGGTCAATGTGGCAATCCAGGTCGCGGAGCAAATGGCTGATTACCTGCTGTCCGGTGGCGTCACCAACGCGCTCAACATGCCCTCTTTGAGCGCCGAAGAGGCGCCAAAGCTGAAACCGTACATGGCGCTCGCAGAGCGATTGGGCTCATTGGTGGGTCAGCTGGCGCATGACAATTTGACCAAGATTTCGATCGAGGTCGAAGGGGCTGCTGCAGCGCTCAATATTAAACCGATCACCGGCGCGGTTCTGGCAGGACTCATGCGCCGCTATTCAGACACGGTGAACATGGTCAATGCGCCCTTCCTCGCCAAGGAACGCGGTCTGGATATCCGCGAGATTCGCCACGACAAGGAAGGAAATTACCAGACGCTAGTCCGCGTCTCGGTCCAGACGGAGGGTGGCGAAAAGTCTGTCGCGGGCACTTTGTTTGGCGACGGCGGTGCGCGTCTTGTCGAAATTTTCGGCATTAAGGTCGAAGCCGATCTGGCCGGCAATATGCTCTATATCGTCAACGAGGATGCGCCTGGCTTCATCGGGCGACTCGGCTCGACATTGGGCGAGGCTGACATCAACATCGGCACGTTCCACCTTGGTCGCCGCAATGCGGGAGGCGAAGCCGTCGTCCTCCTCTCGGTCGATGCGTCGATCCCCGAACCCGTGCTATGGCAGCTGTGCAAGCTCCCTGGAGTAAAAATAGTGAAAGCGCTGAAGTTCTGATGTCAGGAGCAGGCGGATTGCTTCCCCAAGGACTGCGCGACCGCCTCCCCGGAGAGGCCGCGGCCCAGGCACGCGCAGTGCGTGCGCTTCTCGATACAATCGAACAGCGCGGCTACGCCCGTGTGTCGCCGCCGCTTGCCGAATTTGAGGACGGGCTGGCCGCGCGGCTGAAGTCGTCGCGGACCGAGCTCGCGCGATTCGTTGATCCGCTGTCGCAGCGAACCTTGGCGATTCGGCCCGATATCACGCCACAGATCGCGCGGATCGTCTCGACTCAGCTCGCGGACGTGCCGCGCCCCTTGCGTCTGGCCTATGCTGGGCCGGTGCTTAAGCTGGGTACGACGCAGCTCAATCCCCAGCGTGAGGCAATGCAGGTAGGGGCCGAGCTTGTTGGCGACGATTCAATCGCGGCAGCCTGCGAAGTTACGAGTATCGCCGTTGCGGCCCTCAAGGCCGCGGGGGTTGAGGGGGTCACCGTCGACCTGACCATGCCGGACCTCGTCGAGACGCTTGCAGGTCTGGTGCTCTCACCGGCCGAGATTGGTCTGCTCGATGGGCTGCTTGACATGAAGGACGCAGGCGGGCTGGTAAAGGCCGGATTTGGCGATTGGCTTCCGCTGATCGCTGCCACAGGCCCCGTAGCCGCCGCGCTCGAAGGGCTGCGCAAGTTCGATCTCGCCGGATTGATGACGTCGCGAATTGCCGGCATCGAAGCGATTGCCGCGTCGATCAGCGATATGGGCGTCCGCGTCACGCTCGACCCGACCGAGCGCCACGGCTTCGAATATCAGCGCTGGTTCGGTTTTTCGCTCTTCATGTCCGGTTGCGCAAACGCCATCGGCCGGGGCGGCTCGTACGCGATCGCACACGCCGACGGACGTGACGAGCCAGCAACCGGGTTTTCGATCTACCCGGACGGATTTACGGCGCGACGAGTGCCGAGCCCCCAAAACTAGGGGGCTGCGTGTGCCCCAAGTGACCGAAGGTTCGCCAGACAGCCCGCAGAGCTCAACCGCTTGTCCGCGGCACTCTGTGAGAAAGCCCAAACCTCAACGCCGTACGCGCAGAGCGCTGTCGAGCGACGTCGTTCCCGCGGACGCGTCGCGTATCCCCCAGCCGGATCGTTCCATTATTGCGGTTTGGGAGCGGGGCTTTGATCGGTGCTCATTGCGCCGGGAGCTGCCATGTCGCCGTTCGCCCGATTGGCTGCTCGTGCGGCACGCAATGTAGCCATTTCCTTTTTGCAGCCGTCGGACAATTTGTCGCGGTTGGCCATCATGCACGCCCGACGTGCGTCGCGGTCTCCTGTCGCAGGACAAAGGTTCATCACTTCAGCCAAGCATGCAGCAGACAGCATCGGACGCGGCGCATCCTGCGCACTTGCAGCAGTGGCAATGGCGAGTGCAGCAAAGCTTACAATAAGGCGCATAAGAGTGACTCCAACGAGTTGTCCGGGGGTGGACGGCAAAGCTCTGGGACAATACGGACCGATCCGCATTTCCCTTCACTGAATGGATACACAAAAATTGGCGAATGTCACCGTGATCGGCGCGCAATGGGGCGACGAAGGCAAAGGTAAAATCGTCGACTGGCTCGCCAGCCGTGCAGATGTAGTCGTTCGTTTTCAGGGCGGACACAA
>JAYVVA010000181.1:0-5012 GCA_043787435.1 Sphingomonadales bacterium
CTGTGGCCGACGCAGCCGGACAAAAGGGCGGATCAGCGTTTACGGGCGACGTTTGTGGATCAGGTTGGGGTCAAGTGAACGGGAAGCCTCGTCCCCTCGTCGGTTCCGGTGAGCCCTGTCCGGCCAAACGGGCGTGCCGACGACGTGTAAAAATTCATGGCCGTCCATTGCTCTGGCTCGCCTTACAGGCCACACTTGGTCCACCAACAGGGGAGAGATGTTATGAAATCAGCATTTGTTTTAGCCGCCGCGTCTGTTTGCGCGGTCGTTGCAATGTCGTCGTTTCCCGCCGAAGCGGCGACCGCCACGGCGCGCAAATATGACTGTTCAAAGCCCGGCAATGCCAGCAAGGCGGCGTGCAAAAAGGCGCCGGCACCCATGGCAGCCAAGACGACGGCCGTCACCGCGATGAAGCCCAAGGCAGCGCCGCACGCAGCCGCTGCGCCGCGCCCGGTGGCCAAAATGGTCGCTAAGCCGGCGGCAACGCCACCAGCAAAAGGCCGGATCGTCGCCTGGACCACGAAGACCGGCAAGGTCGTTCACTATGATTGTTCCAAAGCCGGCAACGCAACTAAAAAGGCCTGCAAATAGGCAGAACCACACGCGTGCGCCTGACCTGAAAAATCGGTCAGGCGCACGCGTCTTGCGATAAGGCTGGTCGATTGATTGTGGCTGACGCGGTCGTTAGTTTTCGACTGTGTTACGAGCATCGCGCGAGCCAAAAATGTTGAGCCCGAGGTTTCAGCAGGAAATCCGTCAAATCCGGTTCCCCCGTTCGCAGGGAGCGCAACGAGGAAAATGGTGACCACTCCTGTCTTCCATGCTGAATCGACACACCGCAGTCAGGCCGTTTCCTGCGCAGGCGCATTGTTTCGACCTCGACGTTGATCGCTAATTGAGCGCGCCTCTTTCGCGCAGCGCTCCGTCGGTCGAGAGGGCGCGTTGCTCGTATAGCTCCGCCGACTTTGGGTTAGCGGTGACAATCTCGGGGCTGTTCAAAGAATCAGCACGCGCGCGCTCACTGCGCGCGCAGCACAATATTTCAGATCGTCTTGTTCTGACATGAGACGCCTCAGCCGAACCAACGGGAGCCCAAGAGAAGCTTTCAGCCCCCGACTCGCCCTGCAGCTTCCGAGGATCAAGCAGTCACACACTCTCTGAGTGAATTGAGCGAATCCGCGGTTGATGGACAATCAGATTTAACATGAGAGCTCGATGTTTCGGGCGGCGCATACCGCTCTTTAAAACTCAGGCTTACGCTTCTCGTTTGAACCGAAGCCAAGCGATTTGAACACCGCGGTGTGCAAAGGGACTTCAAACCTGCAGCCGAGTTTGAAGTCTGCAGTCCACGTGACAAATGAAGGGATTGCTTGCAGTCCTGGAAGCGTAATCCACACGCGGTCGCCGACATTCAAGACGTGCGGCCACTGTACACGGCATCCCCCAGGGGAGATATCTTCGATGACGACCGCGATGCTGCGGGCGCCGCGCTGTCGCATTGTGATCGACCCTGCGACGGTAACGCGCGGCACAGATCGCAGCTCGTGATGGGATGCCAAGCCGAGTTCGCGTCTTTCTCTCACGTGTTAGGATCGCGTGGCTTGCACTTGGGGACCATTCCAAGCGAGGTTAATCTCTCCTCGTTGGCGCACTCCAACGACGATCATCGAAACATTGTCGCGACCGCCAGCCAGCAGCGCGGCATTCAGCAACGTGTCTGCCGCGTCGAATGGCGCCAAATTCAAGATGCTGCCGATTCTGTCGTCGTCGACCAGGTCGGTGAGCCCGTCCGAGCACAACAGATAGGTATCGCCGCATTCGACACTGTCATGCAGTAAGGCGAGCGAAAGTGTGGGGTGGGCACCAACGGCGCGCGTAATGACCGATGCGCGCGGATGATCCCGCGCTGAGCGAGGATCGAGAACGCCCGCGTCGATCATCTCCTGCACGACGCGGTGATCGTGTGTCATCGCCTCGAGGCCGCCTTGTCGGTGCCGATAGATGCGACTGTCACCTGCCCAGAAAAAGAAGGCCTGCTGACCCGAAATCTGCAGACCCGCGACCGTCGATCCCGAATGTCCTGTCGAATCGAGCGGGAAAGCGTGAACCAGGCGGTTTACCTCACGAAGAGCTGTACAAAGCTGGTCAGCGGTTACCGGGCCAGCAGCGTTTGCGAGTTGCGCTAGCGCATGGATGACGGCGTCAGCGGCAACGTCGCCGCGGCTATACCCACCCATGCCGTCGGCGATCGCCCATAGTCCGCAATCGGCACGATTGAGAATGCGATCCTCGTTGACGGCTCGAACGAGGCCAATGTGCGTGCGGGCCGAGGCAGTAATTTTCCACTGTGGCGCCGCCGCGGACTCGCCGAAAAACCCAATCAATTTTCCGTTCCTTCGATCTCAGCTACGGCTATGTCATAGGCACGGACGAATGTAGCGTTCAGAATGCCGTCGGCACCATCTTTGATCTGCCCCTGCAAGTCGGCATGGCGGCGCGCTAGTTCTGCACATTGGGTCGCTGCGCGCGAATGAAGAAGGCTGGGCCGCTGGCTCGGCAGGCGCTCGAGTTCAACCGGGTCGAATTGGGCGACGGCGACGCGCAGACTGGCGTGCAAGCCTCGAAAGGTCGCGATGAGATGCTTTTTTATGTCGCTGAACGATGCTTGTAAGGCACTCGGGCCGCTTATGAAGCCATGGCCTTCAGCAAGCAAAAGGTCGAGTGCCAGCCGTTGGGTCGGACCCCACTTGAATGGGTTGTTACCCGCGCCGCCAATTGTCGTACGAGCGATTTGATATTGCCGCCGTACCCGCTCGCGCTCGGCCATGAGGTCCCCCACCCCGAGCACCATTTGGCGATATACCGCGCCGGCTCGGCGCATGACGTCTGCGGGGTCTTCCGATGCAAAAGCCGAAGGCTCCAGACCCGCACCTTGGCAAAAACTGTCGAGGAGTGAGCCGTCACCGGGCTGCATGGCGTCGACTGGCGTATCGGTATAGGCATGCGGCACGGTCGCGGTGGAACCGAGCGGTGGTGAAAGGATGAGAGTCTGTCCCTCCCCGCCGTCGTCGTCATTTGATTGCGCTGCGTGATCGACAACGAGTCTGAAGCCACCGAAGCGCAGCGTCGCGGGAACGTTCAGGACCTGGGCTTCGCCATCGGGCAGCCGGACGCCGGTGATGTCGTCAAAGACACCGTTCGATCCCAGCGCGCAGATTAATATCGTCGGCCCATCGGCGGTAATCTCGAAATGCTGTCGAGAAAGACGCAACTCGCGATCGTTCAGGACCCAGTCGGTCGATGCATCGCGCCCCACCGTGATCGTGCCCTCGCGCAGAAGACGCGCGTCGATCGGTTGCTGCAGGAAATCGTCGTCGAAGAGGCGCAGAATGAACATCGGTGTGTCAGCTAACCTTGCGCGCGGGATCGACCGCTGCTTCGAGCCGCGTCATCAACGCCTGCTGATTTGCCAGATCGGGATTGAGGCCTTTGCGGTCATCGTCAATGACAGCGGCGAGGCGGTTCAAGCTGTCGAAAACGGCGCCGTATTCGTCGCGTCGCTTGTGCGACACTCGAAATGCGGAATTCCCCTGTGCGAGATCGTCAAGGGCGGCGCGGAGCCGCCGCAACGGCTGGGTCAACTGGCGGGCTGCGAGATAAGCGGCACCCACGACCATCGCGACGAGAAATCCGGAGAGCGCGAGAAGGAGCCACCGCGCCGCGCTGATTGCAGCGTCGAGAGAGTCGCGGCCGACTTCCATCTCGACGCGACCAAAGTCGGCCCCCGCGTAACGGACGGGTCGTACGAACCGGAACCCATTGGGCGTCATGATGTCGGTCCTTGCTGGCGACGCCGCAAACACTCGATGCCGCAAGGCGGCCCCTGCCGACGCAAGCACAATTCCATGCTCGTCGAAGACGACAAGCCGACGGACGTTGCCGTCGTGTGCCGCGGCTTCGATAAAGGATTGCAACGGCAACCAGTCCTGCTCATTGACCGGCAGGCTGGCGTTCTCGGCAACGCGCATCGCGACATTCCGGCTGATAAAGTCCGCGGTTGATCCGCTTGCAGCCTTTGCCATATCCTCGAGCGTCGACTGTTGTCGCTCGATCACCACAGTGACGCCAAGGAGAAGCGCAAGCGCTGTTGCAGCGCCCAGCCCCAAGGGGAGTTTGAGACGGACGGGCAAACCGCGGCGCGGCGCGTCCTTTTCGCTGCGCAGCGCTGCCAGTTCGTGCAACAGTGCAGCGCGGGCAGCGCCGGCGTCGGGGAACCTGTCAGCCGCGCGCTTCGCCAGCAGCTTGGTAATAATGAAGGCGAGGCCCTTCGGGCAGTCCGGGCGTCCCGCAGCGATCGGCGCTGGTGCCTCCTGTGCGATCTGGATGGCAAGCTTGGCAAGTCCGGTGCCGGGAAACGCGGCTTTACCAACAACCATTTCGTAAAGAACGCTGCCGAGTGAAAAGAGATCGGTGCGCGCGTCAAGAGTCGTACCCATCGCTTGCTCGGGACTCATGTAGCGCGGCGTTCCGATCACTTGACCAAACTGGGTACTGCGCAGATTGGCATCGCTTTCGGCACCGTCTTCAATGCGTGCAATTCCAAAATCGAGCAGCTTGGCGGTCGTGCCACCGTTACCCACGATGATGTTGGATGGTTTGACGTCGCGGTGAACGACGCCTTGCGCATGCGCAAAAGCCAGCGCGGACGCAATCTGTGCGGATAGATCAACCGCGGCATCGATTGACAGTCTGCGCGACCGTTGGAGAAGCTGGTCGAGCGGTTCGCCCTCGAGGAGCTCCATCGCGATATAGGGAACACCGTCGGCTTCACCAACGTCGTGAATCGTCACGATATTGGGGTGGGACAACATCCCTGCTGCCCGCGCCTCGGCCAAAAAGCGCCGCGCGACATCAGGGTTGTGGCGCAGTGTGGGGTCGAGCACCTTGATGGCAAGCTTGCGCTCGATGTTGGGATCGTACGCCAGGTATACTTCGGCCATGGCGCCCGCCCC
>JAYVVA010000182.1:0-4658 GCA_043787435.1 Sphingomonadales bacterium
GGCGGCGCTTGCTACGCCGTCACCAACCGTGCTGCCTGTGCTCTGGCCTCGTCGGTCACCTCGGCTCCGGATAGCATCCGGGCGATTTCTTCCCGACGCTCTGCGGCGTCAAGCGAGCGGAGGTCTGTCCGCGTTACCGACCCGTGGCTGTTCTTAGCGATCAACAAGTGATGATCGCCCCGCGCCGCGACCTGCGGACTGTGCGTGACAACAAGCAACTGCGTTGTCCCTGCTAACCGCGACAATCGTTCGCCGATGGCGCTGGCCACCGCGCCACCGACGCCCCGGTCTATCTCGTCGAAGATGATCGTCGTCGCTGCGCCTTCCTCGGCCAGAGCGACTTTGAGCGCCAGGATAAAACGCGACAGTTCCCCGCCCGATGCAATCTTCAGCAGGGGTCCGAACGGCGTACCGGCATTGGTTGAGACCTCGAACTCTACGCGGTCGGCACCGATCTCGCTGTCCTGCCCGCTCGCGACCACCGTGCTAAACCGGGCTGCGTCGAGTTTCAACGGTGTGAGTTCGCCAGCAACCGCGGCGTCAAGCCGTGCTGCAGCTGCCCTGCGCGCCTTTGTCAACGCATCGGCTGCTGCGCGATACGCGCCGCGCGCGACTTTTGCGTCACGCTCGAGCACCGCGAGCCCGTCCCCGCCCGCCTCGATCGCGGACAGACGCCCTCGCAACTGGCTTGCCAGCGCTGCGAGATCGTCGGGCTGAACCCGGTGTTTGCGCGCCATCGCACGCAACTCGAACAGACGGCTTTCCTCGGATTCCAGCCGTGCCGGATCGTACGACAAGGCTTCAGAAGCGGCGCGTAAATAATCCTCGGCGAACGAGCCTTCAATCAATGCACGGTCGACGGCGCCCAAGGCCTCGGCGAGCTGTGCGTGGTCGCCGGCAATCCGGTCTAATGCGCGCGCAGCCTGACGAAGTTTCGACAGCGCCCCGTCAGCAGCCGTTACGAGCGTTTCGATCGCCTCCAAATCGTCGGCGATCCTCGCGCCCTTCTGCATCGCAGCGCGCGACACTGCCAGCGTCTCTTCCTCGCCAGCCTCTGGACGCAATGCATCGAGTTCGGCGACGGCATGTGTTAGCCATTCCCGGTCGGCCTCGGCATTGGTAAGCGCGTCCTGCGCTTCGGCCAGCGTCACGTTCGCGTCACGCATCGCGGCAAAGGCAGCGCGAACCGACGTCAAATCCGAACGGGCAAACGCATCCAGCAACGCACGGTGCCCAAGTGGTGCCAGTAAGCCGCGGTCGTCGTGCTGGCCGTGAATCTCCACAAGCACCTCGCCCAACGTCCGTAGCAGTGCTCCCGACACTGCAATGTCGTTGACAAAGGCGCGGCTTCCTCCGTCTGCCTTGACAGTGCGCCGCATGATCAGTGGTTCCCCCGGTTCGGGGTCAATGCCGTTTTGGGTCAGCACCACGTCGATGACTGCGGCGCGTGCGAACGTCGCAGTCACACTGGCCTGAGGCGCGCCCTGCCGCACCAATCCGCTCGCGGCACGTGATCCCAACGCGAGGCCGAGCGCGTCGAGCAGGATCGATTTTCCGGCGCCGGTTTCTCCCGTAATCACGGTCAGCCCTGACGCGAAATTAAGATCGAGTGCCTCGATCAAGACAACGTCCCGTATGGAAAGAGCAAGCAGCATTATGGGACGTTTAGCGAACAAACCCGTCTCGGCAAAGCCGGGACGACGATCGATGCTACGACCGCGGAAGCCTGTTCGTGCCGTGACGACCCGAATTCAGCCCTACCTGACTCTGACGGCTCAGACGCCGCGACTATGCTTCTGAATGAGGTCGTAGGACCGCTGGTACCATTTGCTACCGGGATAATTGTTGCCCAACACTGCGGCCGCCTTGTTCGCTTCCTCAGGAATGCCCAGCGCAAGGTAGCTTTCAGTAAGACGCTCGAGCGCCTCGGGCGTGTGCGACGTCGACTGGTATTGGTCGACAACTTTGCGGAACCGCACGACGGAAGCCAGCCATTGGCCGCGCCGTTGATAGAAACGCCCGATCTCCATTTCTTTACCGCCGAGGTGATCGTTGATCAGGTCAACTTTTAACCGTGCGTCGGTAGCATAGTGGGTGTCGGGGTAGCGGCGAATGAGTTCATTCATCGCGTCGAGCGCCTGCGACGTAATCTTCTGATCGCGGGTCACGTCACTGATCTGCTCGTAGTAATCGAGCGAGATCAGGTAATAGGCATATGGCGCGTCCTTGTTGCCTGGATGGATTGACAGGAAACGCTGAGCCGATTCGATCGATTTCTGATGCTCGCCTGCCATGTAATAACTGAACGCGCTCATAAGCTGCGCACGTCGCGCCCAGGGCGAATAGGGATGTTGACGCTCGACCTCGTCGAATAGAATTGCCGACGTCTGGTACTGACCGCGGTCCATCCGGTCCTTTGCTGCAGAATAAAGCGTATCTACATCTCGCGCGACGTAGGGCACGTCACCCTTTTTACGACTGGTCGCACACCCGGTGGTGAAAACGACGGCGGCGAGCGCAGCAGCAGTGGCGGCGCGACGAAGAAGGATACGCATGGCTTGTTCCTTAGCGAGGTTGAGGGGTGACGCCAAGCGCTAAGCAAATGGTGGAACTGATCGCCCGTCGCAGCTATTGAACACTCATGCCCGCACACCGCCTCGCCACTCATCGCGTCGAAAAACCCTGGGGACGCCACGATCTGTGGCCGGGGTTCGAAGACGCCGCGAGCACCGCCGCCCCGGTGGGCGAAATCTGGTTCGATTCGGCTCCCGGAGGTGATCCTGAATTGCTCGTCAAATATCTCTTTACGAGCGAAAAGCTGTCGATCCAGGTTCATCCCGACGACGCTACGGCGCGCGCGGCAGGCTATGCACGCGGCAAGGACGAAGCGTGGCTTGTTCTTGCCGCGCAGCCTGAGTCGACCATCGCGCTAGGCACTCGCGAAGTGACGACGCGCGAAGCGCTGGCGGCCGGTGCACTCGATGGAAGCATCGTCGACATGCTCGACTGGCATTCGGTCAAGGCCGGCGATGTCATCTATTCGCCAGCGGGCACGATTCATGCCATCGGGGCGGGGATTACCGTCATCGAAGTTCAGCAAAACGTTGATCTCACATACCGACTTTACGACTATGGCCGCCCGCGTGAACTGCATCTGGCGGCCGGAATCGCAGTGAGTGACCCGACGCCGTTCATTGCCCCGCCGATGCCGGGAGATATCGGCGCGGGCCGCGCGATACTGTGTGAGGGCGCAAAGTTTGTTCTCGAGCGTTGGACGTGGGACGGCGAACGCGAAGTGACGCTGCCCAAGGAATTGCCGGCTTGGCTGGTGCCCGTCACCGGCGGCGGCAACATCGACGGCGCATCGTTTACTGCGGGCGAATGCTGGATGGTGGAGGGATCGACGGCGATTGTGCTCCGGGCGGCGAGCGATGTATTATTCGCCTATCCGCACCCGGTCCGGGTACCGCTGTTCGGCTAGCGCTTCGATTGGGCGATAGGAAGTTCGTCGTACTTTAGTGATAACGCGCGGCAATGCTTCGCGTCCTCACCCTTTCAACGCTTTTCCCGGATATGATGCGATCGACCTTTGGTTCGTTTGTCGAGAGCCAGAGTCTTGCCCTTGCCAACCATCGCGATATCGAGCTGCGCGTCGTGGCCCCTGTAGGTATTCCTCCGCTGGGGCGTTTCCATCCCCGATATCGAGGGCTCGCAAAATTACCACCAGCGGAGACATGGAAAGGATTATCGACATATCGCATCCCCTTCCGTCATACACCATGGGTCGGTGGTGAAGCGGACGCCCGCGCGCTCGTCCGCGCCCTGAGGGCGCCGCTCCACGACATTCGCGCCGCGTTCCCCTTTGACATCATAGATGCGCAGTTCTTTTGGCCTGATGGCCCAGCAGCAGTGGCACTGGGCAGAGAGTTCGGCGTCCCGGTGTCGATCAAGGCCCGCGGTGCGGACATCCATTATTGGGGTAGAAACCGAGCAACCGCCGCCCAGGTAATCGCGGCCGCACACGCAGCCGACGGCCTGCTTGCCGTCTCCGCGGCGCTAAAGGCAGACATGGTTGCACTCGGCATGCCCGAAGACCGCATCTGCATCCATTATACCGGGATTGATAAAAACGTATTCGCGGTTCGCGACCGAGCCGCCGTCAAGGCGGCACTCGGGATACACGGACCGCTGATCGTCACGGTCGGAGCCTTGATCGAGCGCAAGGGTCAGAGGTTGGTTATCGATGCGTTACTCGCGCTCCCCGATGCCACGCTCGTCCTCATCGGCAAAGGCGAGGACGAGGTGAAACTGAAAAAACGTGCGGTGGCGCTGGGCGTCGCAGATCGCGTTCGGTTTTTGGGGGTGCGTCACCCGTCGGTTGTCGCAGACTGGCTGGCGGCGGCCGACGTGATGGCGCTCCCGTCAGCTTCGGAGGGTCTCGCCAACGCCTGGGTCGAGGCACTGGCGTCAGGTACCCCGGTAGTCACCTGCGATGTTGGCGGCGCGCGCGAACTCTTCAGTCGATCTGCGGGGGGGAAATTGGTCGAGCGCGATCCGATCCACGTGGCTGCAGCGATAAGCAGCCTGCTTGCAGATCCGCCGTCTCGCGAAATCGTCGCCGCTCGCGTCGAAAGATTGAGCTGGCAAGCCAGCGCAGC
>JAYVVA010000183.1:0-16591 GCA_043787435.1 Sphingomonadales bacterium
CGCGCGAAGGAAGCCTGCGCTGCGTCGAGTGTCAGTTGCTCCGAATTGAGCTTGGCAATGGCTGTGGTGAGGTCAGTGTCCTCAAGTCCCGAACGCTCGGCGGCCAGATCGATGCCATGCGTCGCGGTCCGCTCGATTGCCTTGTCGACCCGCGCGGCGCGCAGCCCCTGATCTGCTGCGGCGTCCGAGACGTGGTCGATTCCCGTGCCGACCCGGTCAAGGGCCGTCCCGATCCGCGTGGCATCGCCGCTTTCCAGGGCTGTTGCCGCGTCGGTCAGATCCTGCGTAAGCGGCACCCCAGCGCGCTCAAAAATATTGGCGGCGCTATCGACCGGGGCAAGGACAACGCCGTTGTCGATACGAAATTGTGTCGCAGCACCTGGCGCGAACAGCGGGTCGCCCGAAGAAGTTTTTGTGGCGCGAAAACTGGCGACATCGGCAGCAATTGATCGCAGCTCTTTGGCGTAGGTTGCACGATCTGACTTCGTTGCCGTGGCGCTCGCGCCGGCGACCATGATCTCGCGAGCGCGGATCATGCCGTCGGACAGACTGGACAAGATTGTATCTGATTGCGCCGACTGGGCTTGGGCAAGCGACAGATTGCCGCTCCACGTCGTGCTGTCGGACTGCGCCTGCGCGATTGTCGCAATGCGGGCTGCTGCGACCGGATCGTCGGAGGCGGTTTGGATGCGTTTTTTGGTCGAGATCGAAATTTGCGTGCGCTCGATGTCCTGCGCCAGCTGGGACTGGCGCGCGATTTCGCTGGTCATTCGGTTGCCAGTGGCGTTGATTGTCATCTCGCTCCTCGCTTTCAGATCGAACTGAGGATGGTTTGCATGGTTTCACGTGCGACCTGGAGGACGCGCGCGGATGCTTGATAGGCTTGCTGGTAGCGAACCAGATCGGCGGCTTCCTTGTCGAGGTTCACGCCGCTGAGATCGTTGCGCGCCGTGGCGGCGCCATCACGGCGCGTGCTCGCGACGCTGTCTTGCGCGCGTGCGCTCGCGACTGTCTGGCTCTGCTGGGCCACAAGCGCTGCCCAGCCCGCCTCGCCGCCAGTACTGCCGCGCAGGTTGCCGAATGAGAGAGCGTTGCCGTTGCCGCTGCTGGCATCGGCGGCCGCGACATCAGCGACCGTCAGGGGAACAGCCGCAATGTCGGAGGCACCGGTTCCGACGGTGAACAAGGCAGCGCCGGGGTTGCCCGCTGCATCGCGACCCGTGGCATGCTGGGCGTTGACGGTGCTGGCAAAACGCGTTGCCAATGCGTCAAGGCTGGCTCGCTGAGTGGCGATATGGCCGGCAGCATCGATTTGTCCGGACAGGGCGCCGCTGACTGGTGCAACGGCAAAATTGCCGGCTCCTGACGTCGCCATCAGCGACACTCGGCCGTCGGCGGCGGTCGCTGCAGATATCATCGCTTGTTCGGTGCCCGACAACAGCGTGCCGCCCGCGAGCGTCAGCGTCGCTGCGCCGCTGGGATCATACGCGACCTTGACGGGAAGAGCAGTGGAAATTGAATCGATAAGCCGGTCGCGTTCGTCGAGGAGGCTTGCCTCATTTGTCGAACCGGCGCGCGCCCGGTGTAGGCCGTCATTGACCTTCGCAAGTGCCGCGGTGTCAGTGTTGAGCTGACTGACCGTCGCGCCTGCCCCGCCCGAAACGCTGGCAGCGGCACGCGAAAGGCCGTCGGCCGTCCGGCGAAAGGTCGAGGCAACATCATCAACCGACTGGAGGAAGGCGCCACGTCGCGTGGTGTTGGCCGGGTCGGCGGCAAGTTCATCCGCGCGATTGAAAAGGGCGGTCATCGACGCTCCGACGCCGGCGCCCCCGTCGTGCAGCGCCGTTTCAGCGGCGGAGAGCCCACTGAGCCGCGCACCAGACCGTGACGCGTCACTTGAGGAAGCACGTGCGTCATCGATCAACCAGGGATCAACAGCGCGGCTGACGCCGTCGACCAGAACGCCATTGGCCGACACCTGATCGCGGTAGAGGACCGAACTGCCGGTGCCCGTTTGCTCGGCAAGCACCGTGGTGCGCCTGGCGTAGCCCGGCGTTTGCGCATTGGCGATATTGTCACCAATCGTCTGCAGTGCGCGCGAGTAGCTGTTCACGCCGGCAGCGCCAAGGCTGAGCAAATCACTCATTTCTTGGCGTCCAGCTGACGTTCGACAAGCCCGGCAATGCCGAACGCGCCCTGTTTGGCCAGAGCGTCCGCGGTATGCGCGTCGGCCATCTCGCGGAAGTTATCGGTTGCGCTTGACCCGAAAATCTCTTCGGCCAGCTTTCCCTTGCGCATCGTCGCGATCATCTCGCGCAAGAACACCGCCTCGAACCGTTGGGCAGCCGCCTTCAGCTCGGGCTTGGCAGGCACGGCGGCTGCCGCAGGAGTCGGCGCGACGATCATATCACCACCAGTTCGCCCTCGAGGGCGCCCGCCTGTTTCAACGCCTCGAGAATGGCGACAAGGTCGCCAGGTGCTGCGCCGATCCGGTTAATTGCGGTAACGATATCGGAAAGCGAAGCGCCGCGCATGATGAACGCGGGACTTGCGCTTTCTTCGACCGAAATCCGGCTTGAAGGCAGGATGACGGTCTGCCCCTGGCTGAGAGGGTAGGGCTGAACAACTTTCGGCTTTTCATCGATCCGGACAGTCAGTTTGCCGTGAGTGACTGCCGCCGGAAGAATGCGGACCATGCCGTTAATGACGACTGTCCCCGTCCGCGCATTGATGACGACGCGCGCAGGCGGTGCTGTCGGGTTAACGTCGATATTCTCGATCCGGCTCATCAGGCCAGTCCGCGCCTCGGCGCCGACAGGCGCTGCAATCACGACCGAAACCCCGTCAATGGCGCGCGCAAGAGGCGCGCCCAGCGACGAATTGATCCCAGCCGCGACGATGCGCGCGTTGGTCAGGTCGGGAGTCGAGAGGTTGAAGGTGAGCTGGGTGCCTAAAGTGAAGCCGGTATCGACAGCACGCTCGACCGTTGCACCGCCCCCGATTCGACCGGCCGACGGAATATTGACGGATACCTTTGATCCGTCCGCGGCATCGACGCCCAGACCGCCGACGACCAGATTGCCCTGTGCCATCGCGTATATCTGTCCGTTGGCGCCGTACAAGGGGGCCATCACAAGCGTGCCGCCGCGCAATGATTTCGATTTGCCCATTGCCGAGACAGTCACATCGAGTTTTTGCCCGGGCTTGGCGAAAGCGGGGAGTTCTGCCGTCAGCATCACCGCAGCGGCATTTTTCAGCGATGGATTGACGCCTTCGGGTAGGGTCAGACCAAAACGCGAGACGGTCCCCCTCATGGCAAGTGTAGAATAGTCGAGGCTGTCGTCGCCCGTCCCACTGAGACCTACAACGATCCCATATCCGGTCAGCTGGTTGACGCGAAGCCCCTCGAACGCGCCCATATCCTTGATGCGCTCGGCCAAAGCCGGCTGGGCGAGCACGGGCGCCACCAGCGCCAGGAAAAGAACAAGTTTGCGCATCAGAACGGACTCACCATGGAGAAAAATCGCTGCAACCAGCCCTGGCGGCTCGCACGGGCGATCTCGCCCTTGCCGGTATAGGAAATCCGCGCATCGGCGATGCGGGTTGAAGAAATGCGGTTGTCGGGACCAATGTCAGAGGCGCGGACGATGCCTGAAAGCTGGACGTGCTCGTCGCCGCGGTTGAGTGTCAGGGCCTTTTCGCCGCGAACCAGCATCGTACCGTTCGATCTAACGGCAATCACCGTCACGCTGAGTTCCCCGCTCAGCGCATTGGATTGTTCCGCTTCGCCTTTGCCCGTGAACGACGATGTTCCGCCCATGCTGACATCGCTGCTGCTGAAGAGCGCGAGCGGGCCGGTCGTCGGTGGGCTCAGGCCGAGACTTCCGTCACGTCCGGTCTTGGCTGAATTCGATTTGGTGGCCTGCATCTTTTCCACGAGCACGACGGTCAGGATGTCGCCGATCTGGCTCGCGCGTGCGCCTGACGTCAGCGCCGAGTAGCCGGCGCTAAAGATCGCGCCCGGAGTTGCGGGGACGGGGGCTTCGACGGGGAATGGCGGGGCAAAGTCCTCGACGGGCACCTTTTTTTTCGCCAGCGCAGGGCCAGCGAGCAAAAGCCCAATCAGAACCGCGCGGCTAGAGCTGCTGATTGGCATTGCGCTGCATTTCATCAGTTGCTTGAATCATCTTCGAGTTGACCTCGTAGGCGCGCTGGGTCTCGATCATGTCGACGAGCTCTTCCACGACGTTCACGTTCGAGGCTTCGAGCGCGCCCGATTTGACCGAACCTCGCCCCTCGGTTCCTGGTGCGCCGACTTGCGGCGTGCCCGAGGCGGCGGTTTCGACCAGCAAGTTATTGCCGATTGATTGAAGTCCTGCGGCGTTGACGAACCGTGCCGTCTCGATCTTGCCGAGTTGGGTCGGCGCGGTCTGGCCATCGACAGTCGCCGAGATCGTCCCGTCGGCGCCGATGGCGACCGACGTCGTGTTGTTCGGTACCTGGACCGCCGGCTGCAGCGGCATGCCGTCGCCTGTGACGATCTTGCCTTCCGCCGAGAGACTGAAATTGCCGGCGCGGGTGTAGCCCGTACGACCGTCGGGCATCAGGACCTGAAAATAGCCGTCGCCCTGGATCGCCATGTCGAGCGTGTTGCCGGTTGTGTTCAGCGTCCCTTGCGTATCGATACGTTCAGTGCCCGCAATCGAAACGCCGGTGCCGAGATTAAGACCGACTGCATATTTGTTGTCCGCTGACGAGGCCGCGCCGGGCTGCGTCACCAGCTGATACGCAAGCGTCGAGAAATTGGCCCGATCGCGCTTGAATCCGGTTGTATTCACGTTCGCCAGATTGTTGGCGATGACCTGCATCCGCATATTCTGTGCGTCGAGGCCGGTCCGTGCGACGTGAAGGGCATCATTGCTCATTGTCGGTCTCCTCTATTGGGCCTGATCATTCGGGTATCCGCATCAGCTCAGCTGTTGCGGTATCGTTTTGGCGAGCATCGGCGATCAGCTTGAGCTGGGTGTCCCACGAGCGGCTTGCTTCGATCATGTCGACGAGCGCCTGGGTCATGCTGACGTTTGATCCTTCGAGGTGACCGCTTTTCACACGGGCATCGGGATCCTCGGGAAGGATACCGCCGCCGCGGACGTGAAACAGATTATCGAGCCCCTTGACCGTGTCGGATCCTTTGGGACTGACCAGCTTGAGATGATCGACTTCCTGTGGCTGCGACGCGTCGCCGCCAACGGGAACAATGCTGATCCGTCCCTGGGCATCAATCGAAACGCTGTCGGCCGGTGGCAAGGTGATCGGCCCTCCGGAGCCGATTACCGGGCGTCCGTCGCCGGTGGTCAGCAGGCCGCTCGAGCTCAGCTGGAAGTCGCCTCGCCGTGTGTAGGACTCCTCACCTTCCTCCGATTGAACGACGAACATTGTTTCGCCTTCAGCGGCAACGTCGAGCGGTCGGCCGGTGGCCGCAACGGTGCCCGGCTTCATATTTGCGGCCAGCACCTCCTCGGAAGCCGGAGCCCGCGACTCCGCCGTGCCGCCGCGCAACCACAATGCCTGCACCTCGGCCATGTCGGCACGGAAGCCCGGCGTCTGCGCGTTGGCGATGTTGTTGGCCGTCGCGGTTTGACGCGCGAGGCTGGACCGCATGGCCGACAGACTCGTGTAGATAAGGTGGTCCATGGCGGATCAGCTCAGCGGATGTTGAAGATCGCCTGGGTCATGTTTCCGGCGGTTTCAATCGCCTTCGCATTCGCCTGGAAATTACGCTGCGCCGAGATCAGCGCAACAAGCTCTTCGGTTACATCGACGTTGGCGCGTTCGAGCGAGCCTGAGCGGACCGACCCGAGCGAACCTGTGCCTGCGCCGCCGATGATGGGCGCACCACTGTCGCCGGTTGATTGCCAGTGGGAGTCGCCGACGGGACGAAGCCCTTCGATCGCAGTAAAACTTGCCATGGCGACTTTGCCGAGCTTTTGCGCGGATCCGTCGGAAAATGTCGCGACGACCAGACCGTCGAGGCCGATCGACACGTTCGAAAGTGGTGCCGATGCATTGGTCGGGGAGTTCGTCGGCAGGACGAAATTTGTCATGTCGGCAAGCGCAGTCGACGTTACGGTGCCACTGGCATCTATAGGGAGAAGCTTGAGCTGAGATCCAGTCGTATCAACGACGTTGTTGTTGGCATCAACGGCAAACGCACCATCGCGCGTATAGCTGATGTCCTTACGGGGTGCGGCCCCTTGGACGACAAAAAAGCCTTCCCCCGAGATGCCGAGGTCGAGCGTCTTGTCTGTGCCTTCGAGGGTTCCTTGCGCGAACTCCTGCGTGACACCGTTCAGGTGCGTTCCCTGGCCTGCGACCGTCTTTGTGTTCTGAGTAGGCGCGCTTGAAAACAGATCACCGAATTCGGCACGGCTCTTTTTGAACCCTGTCGAACCCACGTTGGCGATATTGTTCGAAATGGTCGACAAGTCGAGCTGTGCCGCCTTGAGACCCGAAAGCGAAGTATAGAAGGACATCAAGCGTCTCCCTTGCAAGTCAGTGTGAAATTCAGACGGCGGCTGGTTTGGTCGCGTTCGACTTCGTCAGCGTCTGCAACAGCGTTGTCTGGTCAGCGATCTGTGTAGCGATGCCCTTGAGCGACGTGTTCATTTCGGCGATGCCCGATGACGACGACATCTGGGCCATCTGGGCGACCATCTGCGTATTGTCGGTGGGCGCGAAAGGATCCTGCTGCTTGAGCTGTTCGGTCATAAGCCGCAGGAAATCCGTCGTGCCGAGCTCGGATTGCGAGCGCGACGTGGTGGCAGCGATCGAGGCGGTGGACAAAATACCGCCAGGGAGAGTTGTCATTGGCCTATCCTCAAGGTGTCGAGCGTGAGTGACTTTGCGGTCTGCAAAACCTGAACGTTGTTCTGGTACTGGCGCGAGGTCTCGATCATTTCGACGAGCTCGGATGCGCTATCGACAGCGGCTTCCCACACATCGCCATTGGCATCAGCCAGCGGATGGTTGGGGTCGTGTCGCTTGGTCGGGCTCGCCGTCGACTGCGTGATGCGGTCGACGGCGACAGTCGCCTGGCCGTCGGCGCCGGTAACAGCACGGAAAACGGGTTTTAGCGACCGAAAGGCTTGTGCTTCACTTCCCGCGACCGAGCCGGCATTTGCCAGATTCGACGCAGTGGTGTTGAGGCGAACGAGCTGGGCAGCCATCGCACGTCCGCTGATCTCGAAAATCGACATCGGCTTATTGGCAACCTGTCCCATCGCTATTCGCCTTTCAGCGCACGCGACAACGTCGAGATGCGGCCACTGAGAAACGAAAGCGTGGTGCGGTAGGCAACGGCATTTTCTGCAAATGCCGTTTGTTCGGTCGAAAGCTCGACCGTGTTGCCATCGAGTGACGTCTGCAGTGGCACGCGGTACCGCGTTGCATTGCTCACATTTTGGCCGGACTCTGCTCGATGCAGCGCATCGCTGAAGTCCATGTCCCGCGCCTTGTAGTTGGGCGTCGATGCGTTGGCGATGTTCGAGGCGAGCATCGACATGCGCTGAGCGCGCAAGCCGAGTGCGGTGCCGTGAATGCCGAACAGGTCGGTAGCAGCCATGCAAACCTCCATCGACGGCTCCCCATGAGCGCGTCATCGACAGGTGAAGCAAACAGCGTGCCAGTCGCCGAAAACAGGGCGCAGACAGAATAATCAACTCGCCGTGTCGGTTATTCGACACAGGGTGCCAAAATGCTGTCCGATCGTCGCATTTTGGATGCTGGCACGCGAATTGCTGAAAACGATGCAGACACGCTGGAGACCATTGATGCGTCAGTTTATCGTTCCCGCCCTTCTGCTGGTCAGTTCCAGCGGCGCTCGCGCCGCGCTGACGGCGCTCGAAAACCTCGATACCCTTGATGCCCGGATCGCGGTCTATCTCGGCGGAACCCCCGCTGATGCCGGACAGCGTGCCCAACCCGTAGATCGGCGCCTGCGCGTGGCCGCGTGCCCCGAAGGCGTGTCATTCGATCCGCCGGCGATGGGGTCTATAGCGGCCTATTGCCCCTCGAAAGGATGGCGCTTGAGGGTCGCACTGAATGGAAACGCCGCCGGCCAACTGGCTGAGATCGTCATTCGCCGCGGCGATTCAGTCGAGCTTGCATATCTGGGATCGGGCTTTGACGTCACCACGGGCGCCACGGCGTTGGATGACGGCCGCGTCGGTGGTGTCGTGCGTGTCAAAACTTCGACAGGTGCCGCTCCGGTGACGGCGCGTGTCCGCGGTCCCGGCGCCGCCACAATCGGCGATTAAACAAGCTGAAAGAGCTGCCGTTACCCCTTCGTGAATGCCTGTCGATTTTCCGTCAGGTGAGAACGAAGGAGCCGAGCCATGATCGATCCTGTCCGTACGGGCCCGCTCACCTCAATCGTCGCAACTGCGGTTGTCAACCCTGAACTGCGTCAGCAGGCGCAGCAGCCCGTCCATGTTGCCAAACCGCTGGAGGTCGCCCCGAATGCCACCTTGCCCCGCCTCCTCGATCTGGTGGCCGATCTGGTGCAATCTGGTCCTCCGGTGGATTACGCCAGAATTGCACAGGTCCGCCGTGCGATCGCAGACGGGAGCTACAGGATTGACACCGATGCGTTAGCCAAGGCCATCGTGCGCTTTGCGCCGAAAGCGTAGGAAAATGACCGAAAACGATATTGAGGCCGTGATCGAGGCTCACACAGCGCTGATCGCCGCGCTCGATGCAGGCGACATCGGGGCGATCGAGGCAACCACCGCCGCTCTCTCGCGCCTTCTTTTGGTTGCGCGCGCACGCGGGGGCGTGGCCGCCGGTACAAACCCGGACCGGTTGGGGCATGCACTCAGGCAAACCGAAGCCGCCCGCGTCCGCGTCAATTATCTGGCCGACCGCACCCGTCAAAGACTCGACCGTTTAGCCGAACGGCGTGGCGTACGACGCCCCTCGACCTATAATTCTGCAGGGCGCTTCGCGGTTTTCAGCGGTTAACACGGACTTGGCACGCCCCTTGCTGGGCATGACGGGTAACCACCCGGAATGCTCATGCCTACTGTATCAGCCACGACCGCTTCCAACGAACCCCGTATCCGCGCGGCGATTGCGCAGGCCGCCAGCAGCACGGGTGTCGACTTCGGCTTCTTGTACAATCAGGCTCGCCTCGAAAGCAGCCTTGATCCGCAGGCAAAGGCCCGGACATCGAGTGCAGCGGGCCTTTTCCAGTTTACCAAACAGACCTGGCTCCATGTCGTCAAAGCGCATGGTGCCGATCATGGTGCGGGCTGGGCAGCAAATGCCATCACGCAATCCGGATCGGGGTTGGACGTTCCCGATGCGCATCACCGCACCGCGATCGACAAGCTGCGCTATGATCCGGAATTCGCTTCGGCGATGGCGGCAGAGTTTGCATCTGACAATCGTGCCCAGCTTGAAACCGGGCTGGGTCGCACCGCCGAGCCTGTTGATCTCTACTTAGCGCACTTCCTTGGCGGCGCGGGAGCGGTCAATTTCCTGGCAGCACAAGACGCCGATCCCGATGCGGCAGCCGCGCCGCTGTTCCCGGCGGCGGCGGCAGCGAACCGGTCGGTTTTTTATGGGCCGGGCGGCGAGCCGCGCAGTCTTGGCGAGATCCGGGCGAATTTCGCAGCCAAACTGGACGGTGCGTCGTCGCCCGCGACACCAACGCCGTCAATTTGGACGAAGACGCAGCACTCGATAGCCGAGACGAGCGAACGCACGCCGATGCAGATGGCGTCGATCGAGCCCATTCCCCAGCGGCTCTCGCTTGATTTCGCGGCGCGTGCCTATCAGCGGCTTGCGGGGCTCGGCGAATGACGCAGATGCTCAACATGAAAGTCTGGGGCGAAGTCATCCGCGGCGGGGTTCTCCCCTTCGCCATTCTCTCGCTCGTCGTACTGATGATCGTGCCGGTGCCAACGTTCATCCTCGACGCCGGATTCATTGCCAATATCATGCTGTCGCTGGCAGTGCTGATGATTGCGCTCAATGCGGCAAAACCGCTCGATTTCTCCGCGTTTCCGACCGTCCTGCTACTCGCAACCCTGTTCCGTCTCGCACTCAATGTGGCGTCGACCCGCGTGGTACTCGTCGATGGTCACACCGGCAAGGAAGCAGCGGGCCGGGTCATCGAAGCGTTCGGCCAGTTCCTGATCGGAGGCGATTATATCGTCGGGTTGCTGGTGTTCGCCGTGCTGATGATCATCAATCTGGTCGTAATCACCAAGGGCGCGGGACGCGTCTCCGAAGTGTCCGCGCGATTCACGCTCGACGCGCTGCCCGGCAAGCAGATGGCCGTCGATGCCGACCTGAACGCCGGTCTGATCACACCCGACGAGGCCAAGGCACGTCGACAGGAGGTCGCAACCGAAGCCGATTTCTATGGTTCGATGGATGGGGCTTCGAAATTCGTGAAGGGCGATGCCGTTGCCGGTATCCTGATCCTGTTCGTCAACATCTTCGGTGGCCTCATCCTCGGCGTGGTCAGCCACAGCATGGGATTGGGCGAGGCTGCCAAGACCTACATCATGCTGGCGATCGGCGATGCGCTGGTTGCCCAGGTGCCTGCGCTGCTGTTGTCGATTGCGGCGGCCGCTATCGTCACCCGCGTGGCGTCACCGCTCGACCTGTCGGGCCAGATCGGCTCGCAATTCGGGTCGGCACGCGCCTGGGGGCCGGTGGCTGCCATCATGGCGATCCTAGCGGTCCTGCCGGGCATGCCGCACCTGCTGATCATGGCCGGTGCGGCTATTGCTGCCACAATCTGCTGGCGCCTGATGAAGCGCGACCGTGCCGCGAGAGCCGTCGTGGCATTGCCTGTCACGGACACGCCGCGCGAAATCGGGTGGGCCGACGTCGGGGAGTCGGCACCGATCGTGCTCGAAATCGGCTATGCGCTGATCGGCCTTATCGACGAGCGCAAAGGTGCGCCGCTCATGGCGCGCATCACGGGCCTGCGCCGGCAGCTCTCACGCGAGCTCGGCTTCGTCCTGCCGCTGGTCAAGGTGAAGGATAATCTGGCGCTTGGCGGCAACGAGTATCGGATCATCGTCTGTGGCGTGACGGTCGGCGAAGATGAAATCTGGCCGGAAGATTTGCTTGCGCTCGATGCGGGCGATTGCCTGCCCGGAGTCGAGGGACGTCGTGTCCGTGACCCCAGCTTTGGTCTTGAAGCGCTGTGGATACCGCCTGAGAGACGCGCCGATGCTGTTGTGGCGGGGTACACCGTCGTCGATGCGCCAACCGTTGTTGCAACGCATATCAACAGCTTGCTGACCTCGGCTGCAGCCGAGCTCTTTGGCCTCGACGAGACTCAGGCGCTGATCGATGCGCTCAAGGACAGCTGTCCCCAACTCGCCAGCAGCCTCAGTCCGCAGCCGTTTCCGTTGGCGGCCGTTGCGGGTGTCTGCCGCGCGCTGCTCGCCGAGCGTGTGCCGCTGCGCGATTTCCGGCGCGTTGCCGAGGCCATGGTCGAGCTCGCACCGCAGGGACTGCCCCAGGCCGCGCTCATCGAAGCGATCCGCCAGCGGCTGGGCTCGCTTCTCGTCCAGTCGCTTGTACCGCTCCGCATGCCGCTGCCCATCATCACGTTTGACGGTGCACTGGAGCAGTTGCTGGTGCACGCCGTGCGCACTGGACCCGACGCCGTCTGGCCGTTTGAGCCCCAACTCGCCAACCGTTTGCTTGCTGAACTCTCTGCCACGACGCACCCGTTCACGGCCGAGGCGCGCGCCTTTGCGATTGTTACGGCGCCTGCATGTCGCGCTGCAGTATCAAGGCTCATCCGGACGCAAATCTCCGATGTCCCGGTGCTGTCCTTTCTCGAAATCCCGCCGGCTCGTGCTGTCGACGTTCTCGCCGTCGTCGGCGCGGACGATTCCGAGTCGGCGTACCCGGCGTTGCCGACCCCGAATTCTCATACCGGAGACCAAGTATGACCTATGCCGCCGCCAAGAAGCGTGCGCCGTGCAAAGCCGATGACATCGACACGCTCATTCATACGCATTTGCAACTCGTCCGCCGCCTTGCCTGGCATGTACACGGGCGCGTTTCATCGGCCGCCGAACTCGAGGAGCTCATTCAGACGGGCATGGTCGCGCTCGTCGAGTCCGCACGGGCATTCGAGGATCGGGGATTTGAGTTTTCAACCTATGCATCGGTCCGCATCAAGGGAGCGATGATCGATCATCTACGCCGTGGGTCGGGACAATCCCGAGGGGCCTCGTCCGCACGCCGCGCGATCCAGGCTGCTCGAAACGCGATCGAAACAACGCGCGCCGGATCCGCGACCGCACCCGACATCGCAGCGCGGATGGGCGTACCGCTCGATATCTATTTCCGGATGGAGAGTGACACCCGTACCGGATCGCTCGAACCGCTCGACGATGTCTATTCAGACGACAACATGACGTTTTCAGACGACCTCGAACAAACGGACGAGATCCTTGATCGTGCAGCGGGCGAAGCTCGGCTGCGCGATGCGATCGCGGCGCTTGATAAGCGAAGCCAGCTCGTTCTCCAGCTCTATTTCTTCGAGGAAATGAACCTGGAAGAAATTGGCCACGTCATGAATGTGGGAGCCGCCCGCGTATGTCAGATCAAGAAGGTGGCGCTTGCCAAATTGCGCGACCAATGTGACCCGTCGCGCCTTTTCTGGGTTTTAGATCTGTAACTGGGCAGGGCGTATGAGCAGGCACCCGAGCACGCTCGCGAAGCTTGGCGGCGAGCGCGGGCGGGATCGCGGCGCCGAGCGCTGAGGTATCTCGGCTCAGGCTTTACCTTGTTGCTGGTCCACGGCATGAACGCCTATATGACTGATACCCCGCCAGACCGCTTAGCGGCTCACCCATCCTCGCCGTTCCACAACCCAGCGCTGCTTGAACGTGGTATCGGTGTCCGCTTCAAAGGCGCAGAGCGCAACGATGTCGACGAATATTGCGTGTCCGAGAGCTGGATCCGCGTTGCGCTCGGCAAAAAGGTCGACCGCAAGGGTGCGGCGCTGACGCTCAAGCTGTCGGGGCCGGTCGAAGTCTGGTTTCGAGATGTCGGCGCCGACGCAGCAGCTAGCGTCCCCGGCGATCCTCAAGCCTCGCCAGACGAATAACGTCCTGCCCCAGCCGCAGGGTACTTTGCGGTGCGTTCCCAACGGCGAACGCGTCGACACTGGCATAGTCGAGGTGGGGCGCTGAAACTGTTCGTGCCGACATTTGGACGCTGGCCGAATGCATGTGGGCAACGGCAGGTTTTGACTCGGCAGCGGGGTAGATGAATCCGTCGACGGGCCAGGCAGTCGTGCCAAGATCGGCGAGAGGTGCAAACCAGACCCGAACTCGGCTCCAGTCGTTGTCTTGCGAAACGTCACGGATCAGCACGTCGTGTTCGATCTGGCCGCGGGTGCCGTTGATCACCGACCAGTTTGCGTGGGTGACGGCGATCTCGCGGTCGCCGAGTACCCTGGTCACCGTCGCCACATGACCCAGCCGCATCGGTCCGTAAGGTGCGAACGACAAGACAGCGCCGATGCGTGGGCTGTAGCCACGTTCGTACCGCCCTTCAGCCTGACCCCACCATGTCCACGCGTCGCCGCGGATTTCGATACCCGAAAACTCCCGCGCGAACCTGGCGCATTCCCAATAAGGGTCTTGCGCCAACGCAGGTGCGGCCGAATTCAGAGCAATCAATGCGATGAAGAAACTTGAACGGCGCACAGCAGTCTACCCCGACAGATAACGGGTTTCGTCGCTACCGGGAGAAGGTTAACACGCGGTTTGCAATATCAGGGGCGCGTGCGTGATGTGGCGGATTGACGCAATACTCACCGGAAAAATCGCACCGTTCACCGAGAACGGCGAGACCAGTGCAATCGCCAAGCACCCGGTCGACGGACCGCTCCACATTGGTTTTCTAGGGATCGACGGCGACAGCCAGGCTGACCTTTTCGTCCATGGTGGTCCTGACAAGGCAATTCATCATTACCCCCGAGATCATTATGGCTGGTGGCACGATCGGTTGCCGGATCAGCCGCTGCTTACGCGGGCAGGCGCGTTCGGCGAGAATATTTCGACGCGTGGACTGACGGAAAAAGACGTCTGTATCGGCGACCGCTTCCGCCTCGGCACAGCACTCGTCGAAGTGTGTCAGGGAAGACAGCCCTGCTGGAAACAGGCGCATCGGCTCGACAACAAGAAGGTTGTCGCCACGATGGTCAAAAGCGGGCGGAGCGGCTGGTATTACCGGGTCATCGAGGAGGGGACCATTGCACCTGGCGATACGTTAGTGCGGCTCGAGCGGACGCACCCACAATGGAGTGTCGAACGCGTGACCGGGATCATTGTCGCAGGCCGCGAACGCAACGTGGCAACGCTCAGAGATCTGGCGGGACTGCGTGAACTGGCCGAGGTCTGGCGGATCCGCGCAACCAGTCTCGCGCAATAACGTCTCGCCTCAGCTCCTCGACGCGTCGTTGCACCAAGCGGGCGTGAATCAGGGCTCCAGATCGTGTGCCATATGCCGCTCGAGATACCATTGGTGGAGCATCGCCTGCGTGCAGCCCGTCTGCCCATTGCTGCCCACAGCCGAGCATGAATTAGGGCGCGTCGGGCGCTGCGCCGCTTCGAGGTCCTCAACGCGCGACGCCCATGAAGCCGAAGGGCCGCTTTCGACGCGGGGGCCGGCACGAAACCTTTTAGGGATGCGATACCGTTCGCGCTCTGGCTCACGCGCGCAGACGATGATTTCATCGCCTTTCGCTTTGGGACAAGGGTCGGTGCCGTAAACAGTCGTGGCGATCGTTGCTGCGGGGGCGCTCGAGGCCAGCCCCGAAACGGATAACAGCGCCGTGGCGGCAAACGCGATCAGGACGTGGACGCGGGTCATAGAACTTCTGATGTCGTCCGGCGATGATGGACAGCTGATGAACAAGACGCAGGTGGGAGAACGAGCCCCGGTGGGTGTTGCCGTGGCCAGCTCCTGTTCGCCGCCGCCTGGGCGGCGACGCGTACGTTAAGCGTAATATGTTTCAAGGCTGGGATCGCGCCACGGGCCGACGCGCCAGCGAAGCTAGCGGCAAAATCGTGACCGCGCTCACGCCGTGCCCGCTCACACCTTGTCGGACGCACGCGCCCCGCGAGCACGCCGATCGGGTCGCGCCGGCCATCGCCTTCGTCAGCCTTTCTCTTTCAGGCTTTTTGCAACGGCAAACCCGTGTTTTTCGAGTCCGGCCACGATCTTTTTTGTGCCCTCGAGATCGCCCCAGAACATCGGGCCCCCGCGATAGACCGGCCAGCCATAGCCATAGATCCACACGACATCGATGTCGGAGGCCCGTTGGGCCTTGCCTTCTTCGAGGATGAGATAGCCCTCGTTGACCACCGGGTAGAGCGTGCGCTCGATAATCTCTTCGTCGCTGATTTCTCGTCTCGGCAGGTTCGATTTTGCGGCGAATTCGTCAATAATCTTCTGCGTTTCTGCTGACGGTGTCGGGGTGCGCTTCTCGTCGTAATCATAAAAACCCTTGCCGGTTTTTTGACCCCAGCGACCGACGGCGCAGAGCGCATCGCGAATGCTTTCGATGCGGGTCGGATCGCGGTGCCAGCCGATGTCGACGCCTGCGAGATCGCTCATCTGGAACGGCCCCATCGGCATACCGAACTCGACATGAACTTTGTCGATCTGCTGCGGCGTGGCGCCTTCCATCAGCAGCTTCATTGCCTCAACCTGACGCGGCATCAGCATGCGGTTCCCGATAAAACCGTGACAGACTCCGGCGACGACCGCGACCTTGCTGATCTTCTTGGCGAGGCCCATCGCAGTCATCAGCGCGTCGGGTGCAGTCTTTTCGCCTCGAACGACCTCGAGCAGCTTCATCACGTTGGCAGGCGAGAAGAAATGCATGCCGAGAACGTCTTGCGGGCGCGACGTGCTGGCAGCGATCTCGTCGACGTTGAGATAGCTCGTATTCGACGCAAGAATGGCACCGGCCTTGCAGATCTTGTCGAGCTTGCCGAAAATATCCTTCTTGACCGAGATTTCTTCGTAGACTGCCTCGATGACGAGGTCGCAGTCGGCAAGATCTTCTAGCGACAGCGTGGGTTTGAGTGCAGCCATGGCGGCCTCGACCTGTTCAGGCTTCATCCGTCCCTTGGCGGCCGTCGCCTCGTAATTCTTGCGAATGACGGCGGTGCCGCGGTCGAGCGCATCCTGTTTCATTTCGACGATCGTCACGGGGATGCCGGCCGAAAGGAAGTTCATTGAGATCCCGCCACCCATCGTCCCCGCGCCGATAACGCCGACGCGCTTGATCTCGCGTGGTTTCACGTCGGCCCCGATGCCGTCGATCTTGGCGGCCAGGCGCTCGGCAAAAAAGATGTGACGCTGGGCTGCCGACTGGCTGCCCATCATCAACTTCATAAACTGTTCGCGTTCGAACTTGATCCCGTCGTTGAAAGGCAAGCGGGTTGCCGCCTCGACACAGGCGATGTTGGCCGCAGGCGCATCGAAGCCACGGAATTTGCGCGCGTTGGCCTTTGCATAGGCTTCGATCGCGGCA
>JAYVVA010000184.1:0-12878 GCA_043787435.1 Sphingomonadales bacterium
GCGGGTACAAACAGACACACGACCGCGGCGAACAGCGGCAGAAAGATCATGACCGAGAGAATGGGAAAGCTCACCGTGTCATCACCCAAGTTGCAGCCGCTGCTACCCCGAGCAGCATCACCAGCGCATATGTATAGAGATATCCCGACTGGAACCGGACCGCCGCGCGGCTACCCATGGCGACCACGGCTGCGGCGCCATTCGGACCGAACCGGTCGATCGTGCCCTCATCGCCGCCGTGCCAAAGCAATCGGCCCAGCGCGATCGCCGGTTTAACGAAGATCTTGTCGTACAGCTCGTCGAAATACCATTTGTTCAGGAGGAAACGGTACAGCCCGCCCGCGTTGGCAACGAACTTGTCGGGCAATCCGGGCGCCCGGACATACGCCAACCACGCAACGCCAATACCGATCAGCATGGCGATCGTCGCCGAAAGCTTCACCAGTTCCGGTACCTCATGGACAGCGTGCATCAAATGCTCGTTGAAAGCGACGCTGCCGTTCCAAAAGACTGCGCCCTGTTCGGGATCGAGGAACAGGCCGTGGAAGACAAACCCTGCAAACACCGCACCGACTGTCAGCAGGACAAGCGGTATCAACATCGATCGCGGGCTTTCGTGCGGGTGGTACCCCAACGTCCCCGACGGCCCGTCGTTCGAGTGCGGCGATGGCACTGTCGCGACATGGGCCGACGCTTGCGGGTCGTGGTGTACGGCGTGCTGGATATGCTCACTGCCCTCCCAGCGCGGCTTGCCCCAGAATGTCAGGAACATCAGCCGCCACGAGTAGAAACTGGTCAGCAACGCTGCGAACACAGCAACGCCAAACGCCACATAGCCGTGCTGGGTGCCGCTGGCGAAGGTTGCCTCGATAATTGCGTCCTTCGAATAGAAGCCCGCAAAGCCGAATAGGCCCGCGATGCCAACGCCCGTGATCGCCAGCGTTCCCGCCATCATCGCCCAAAATGTCACCGGGATGTGTTTGCGCAGGCCGCCGTAGAACCGCATGTCCTGTTCGTGGTGCATCGCGTGGATCACGCTCCCGGCGCCCAGAAAAAGGAGCGCCTTGAAGAACGCATGCGTGAACAGATGGAACATCGCGCCGCCGAACGATCCGACGCCCGCCGCAAAGAACATATAACCGAGCTGCGAGCAGGTCGAATAGGCGATGACGCGCTTGATGTCGGTTTGCGTTGTGCCAACGGTCGCCGCGAAGAGCGCTGTCGCGGCGCCTACATAGGTCACGACCATCATCGCGGTCGGGCTCGCAACGAACATCGGCGAAAGGCGACACACCATGAAAACGCCTGCGGTCACCATCGTCGCAGCATGGATAAGGGCAGAGACGGGTGTCGGCCCCTCCATGGCATCGGGCAACCAGGTGTGCAGCCCCAGCTGCGCCGACTTGCCCATCGCTCCGACGAACAAAAGCAGGCAGAGCAATGTCATCGTATCGACGCGCATTCCGAGGAAGCCGATCACCGATCCCGCCATGCCGGGTGAGGCCTCGAGGATCGCAGGGATAGACACCGTGCCGAACACGAGGAAAGTTCCGAAAATACCGAGCGAGAAGCCGAAATCTCCAACGCGGTTCACGACGAAGGCCTTGATCGCCGCCGCATTGGCGCTCGGCTTGTGATACCAGAATCCGATCAGGAGATATGATGCCAGACCAACGCCTTCCCAACCAAAGAACATCTGGACCAGATTGTCGGCGGTCACCAGCATCAGCATCGCGAACGTGAACAGCGAGAGATAGGCAAAGAACCGCG
The DNA here is from genome assembly GCA_043787435.1 of Sphingomonadales bacterium. Classification (GTDB taxonomy): domain Bacteria; phylum Pseudomonadota; class Alphaproteobacteria; order Sphingomonadales; family Sphingomonadaceae; genus Sphingomonas_O. Next base: position 1,771 of record JAYVVA010000184.1, read on the forward strand.
GCTGGCTCGGGTCTTCGGCCATGTAGCCCCAGCTGTACAAATGGACGAGCGCAGACACCGACGTGATGACCACCAGCATCACAGCGGTCAGGCTGTCGATACGAAGACTCCAATCGACTGTCATCTCGCCTGAGTGGATCCACTCAAGCAGCGGCACGACCTGCGCCACACCCAGTCCCGTGATATAAAGCGAGAACACGAACCACGCGATCAAACACGAGATGAACAGCGCCCCCGTTGTCACCAGCTTTGCACCGGTGTTGCCGACAACGTTCCGCCCCAGCCCCGCGACGAGCGCCGCGAGCAGCGGGAGAAAGACCATGATCTTGAAAATCATCAGCCACGCATCCGGTTGGCGTCGTCGACCGCAATTGTCGCGCGTCCACGGAAATAGATCACCAGGATGGCTAGTCCGATGGCTGCTTCGCCCGCCGCCACGGTCAGAACAAACATCGCGAACACCTGTCCGACGAGGTCGCCAAGGTAGACACTAAACGCGACGAGGTTGATGTTTACACTCAGCAGGATCAGCTCGATTGCCATCAGGATGATGATGATGTTCTTGCGGTTGATGAAAATGCCCAGCACGCCGAGCACGAACAGGATCGCGCTCACCGTGATGTAATGATGCAGACCAATCACAACTTCACTCCCGCGCCGACCGGCTGGTCCTTGACGATACGCACGGCGTCCTGGGGCCGACGCTGCACCTGGCGTGAAATATTCTGCGCCTTGACGCCGCCGCGTGCACGGTGGGTCAGAACAATTGCGCCGATCATCGCCACGAGCAGGACGAGCCCTGCGCCCTCAAACGCATAGACGTATTTGGTGTAGATTAGCGTGCCCAGCGCCTCGATGTTCGGGACTGTCTGGGGCGTCACGCCAGTGCGGTTGGCGAGCACAATTGGCCCCGCCTGCCACGCTGCCGTGGCAAAAAGTGTCTCGGCAATCAGGATCACGGCGACTATGAGGCCGAACGGCAGATATTTTGTAAACCCCGTGCGCGCCTCGGCAAGGTCGATGTTCAGCATCATTACCACGAACAGGAACAGGACTGCCACGGCGCCGACATAAACGATCACCAGCAGCATCGCGATGAATTCGGCACCCAGGATGAGCATCAACCCTGCTCCATTGAAAAATGCCAGGATCAGCCAAAGCACCGAATGTACAGGATTGCGGGCCGTGATTGTCAGCACAGCTGACAGCAGCACAACGGTTGCAAAGAGATAGAAGGCGAGGACCTGAATCACGCTGCGTGGCCCCTAGCGATATGGTGCATCGGCAGCAAGGTTGGCGGCAATAGCGCGCTCCCACCTGTCGCCGTTATCGAGCAGTTTTGACTTGTCGTAGATCAGTTCCTCACGCGTTTCGGTCGCGAATTCAAAATTTGGCCCTTCGACGATGGCATCGACCGGACAGGCTTCTGCACACAAGCCGCAATAGATGCACTTGGTCATGTCGATGTCGTAACGCGTGGTACGGCGGCTGCCGTCGGCACGCGGTTCGGCCTCGATCGTAATAGCCTGCGCGGGACAAACCGCTTCGCACAACTTGCATGCGATGCAGCGTTCCTCCCCATTGGGGTAACGCCTCAGGGCGTGTTCGCCGCGGAACCGTGGTGAAATCGGGTTCTTTTCATAGGGGTAGTTAATCGTCGCCTTAGGCTTGAAGAAATACTTCAAGGTCAGCGCGTGTGCTTTGACAAATTCCCACAAAGTGAACGTTTTGATGAGATGGGCGACGTTCATGCAGAATACCTTGTGAGCATCAGATACCCCGAGATCAGCACCACCCAAATGAGCGACAGAGGTAGGAAAATTTTCCAGCCCAATCGCATCAGCTGGTCGTAACGATACCGAGGCACGGTCGCCTTCACCCAGCTGAAGATGAAGAAGAAAACGAGGATTTTGATAAAGAGCCAGATGATTCCAGGCACGATATAGAGCGGCGCCCAGTCTATGGGTGGGAGGTACCCGCCCCAGAAGAGAATTGCGTTGAGCGCGGCCATTAAGATCACATTGGCATATTCGCCCAACCAGAACAGCGCGAACGCCATCGACGAATATTCTGTCTGATACCCGGCGACGAGCTCGCTCTCCGCTTCGGTCAGATCAAACGGGGCACGTGCGGTTTCGGCCAACGAGCAGATGAAGAAAACCACGGCCATCGGCAGGAAAAGCGGGTTGAAGCCGAACCCGTTGGCGATCCACAGGTGGTGCCGCTGGGCTTCGACGATTGCCGAAAGGTTGAAGCTGCCTGCCCACAGCACCACCGAAACCAGCACGAAACCGATACTGACCTCATAAGAAACCATTTGAGCCGCGGCGCGCAGCGCACTGTAAAACGGATACTTCGAATTTGACGACCAGCCGGCCATCATCACCCCGTAGACGCCGAGCGAGGACGCCGCGAGAATGTACAGGAGCCCTACATTGATATCGGCAAGAGCCATGCCCGCATCGAAGGGAATGACTGCCCAGACAATCAGCGCAACCGTAAAAGTGATGATCGGCGCAAGAAGGAACAATGCCTTGTTGGCGCTCGACGGTACGATAGTTTCCTGCAGGAAAACCTTCAGGCCATCGGCAAACGACTGGAGCAATCCAAATGGCCCAACGACATTTGGTCCTTTGCGTAGCGCCATGGCCGCCCAGATCTTGCGATCGGCGTAAATCAGCATTGCGACGGCCAACATCAGCGGCAGCGCGATCAGGAGAACCATCGAGACGTTGAACGCGAGCCATCCGGGAAGAACGCCGAGGTGCGACTGGCTCCACTCAGTCCAGGTCATTGCGCTGCCTCCAGCATGGCTTGGCCACCATGCAGAATCTCCGATGAACATTGCTGCATCGTGGGGCTTGCGCGGCAGACCGCGTTCGTCAGGTAGAAGTCCTTGATCGGATAAGCGCCGATTTCTCCTGTGGGCTTCGACGCCAGTTTGGGAGCGGACCACCCAAAGTCCGCCAGCCCCTCGACACCCAACGCCGGCACTTCGCTTACCATGGCGGCGCGCAGCGCTTCAAAACTGTCGAACGGCAGCCGTGCTTCGAGCACATCGCTCAATGCCCGCAGAATAGCCCAATCCTCGCGCGCATCGCCCGGCGCGAACACGGCCCGCTCGGACATCTGCACGCGACCCTCGAGATTGACGTAGGTCCCGGCCTTCTCAGCGTAGCTGGCGCCCGGCAGGACCACGTCAGCGGCATGCGCGCCGGCATCACCGTGGTGTCCGACGTAGACCTTGAACGAACCGGCAAAGGCTGACCAGTCGACCTCATCAGCACCCAGACCGAACACGAGTTTGGTACCTACCAGCGCCGACACGCCCTCTGGCTGAGCATAACCGAGCATCAGTCCGCCCATACGCGCTGCGGCGACGTGCAAAACGTTAAAACCGTTCCATCCCTCGCGCACGACGTTGTAGGTTGCCGCCAGCTCGAGCGCTGCGCCATGGAGCCCTTCGATCTTCAGTGCACCACCCCCGACAATGACGGCAGGCCGCTGTGCCGACGCCAGCGCATCGGCAAAATCTTTGGGCAATCCGGACAGAAGTGCCGCGTCGGTTCCAAGCCAATGCGTCTTGTACGTAAGATCGACCTCGGGGCCGATCGCGAAAACCCGTGCACCGTGCTTGATCGCCTTACGAACGCGCGTGTTCACGAGCGGCGCTTCCCAGCGCAGATGGGTGCCGACCAGGAGAATGACGTCGGCTGTCTCGAGCCCGGCAATCGTCGTATTGAAATTGACGGCTGACAGCGACGAGACGTCGTATTTCAGGCCCGTTTGTCGGCCTTCGAGCAGGGCCGAGCCCAGGTTGCGGCATAGCACCTTGGCCGCATACATCGTCTCACAATCAACCAAATCGCCCGCGATGGCAGCGACGCTCGTGCCAGCATCGACGGCCTTGATCGTCGCAAACGCCTCATCCCATGACGCCTCGATGAGCTTGCCATCCCTGCGGATAAATGGCCGGTCGAGCCGCCGCCTGACGAGGCCATCAACGGCGTGGCGCGTCTTGTCCGACGCCCATTCCTCGTTCACGTCTTCGTTGATCCGTGGCAACGCACGCAAGACCTGCCGGCCGCGCGAGTCCAACCTGATGTTCGTGCCCACCGCATCCATCACGTCGATAGCCGGCGTCTTGCGCAGCTCCCACGGGCGCGCTTCGAACGCATAGGGTTTGGCCGTCAGCGCGCCCACCGGACACAGATCAACCACATTGCCTGAAAGCTCCGACCGAATCGCATGCTCCAGATAGGTTGTAATCTGCATGCTCTCGCCACGTCCGATCGCGCCGATATCCTCAACGCCGGCAACTTCCTCCGCAAAACGGATGCAGCGCGTACACTGGATGCAGCGTGTCATCGCGGTTTTGACGATCGGCCCCATATATTTCTCGGTGACCGCGCGCTTGTTCTCGTGGTAGCGACTTTTGCCCTTGCCATAGGCGATACTCTGGTCCTGCAAGTCACACTCGCCGCCTTGGTCGCAAATCGGGCAGTCAAGCGGGTGGTTGATGAGCAGGAACTCCATCACCCCCTCGCGCGCCTTCTTAACCATGGGACTATCGGTCCGGATCGCTTGTCCATCGACTGCGGGCAGCGCGCACGATGCCTGCGGCTTTGGCGGCCCCGGTGTAACTTCGACCAGACACATCCGACAATTGCCCGCAATGCTCAGCCGCTCGTGGTAACAAAAACGCGGAATTTCCTTGCCAGCGGCCTCGCACGCCTGGAGCACCGTCGCACCTGTGGGAACTTCGACTTCAATGCCGTCGACGGTAAGCTTAGGCATGAACTGACTCTCTCGTGAGCGGGAACGCCAGGCGTGACACGGGCCGTGACGCACCGCTGGCGCCAAACGTGTGCATCGTCACGCGTACCGCGCAGACGCCATGTTGATCGAGCTGAGCCGCAGCACGCCACACAGGCTTTGTCGTCTCGCGTGGGCGGGCAGACGTCGTCCCCACACAGGACGTGGCGCCGAAAAAAAAGCGACGAAGGCGGCTCACTCCGTTACCTCCAGTATTTCACTGCTGCCACGTTCAATAATGCGCCGCTCGATCTCGGGTCTGAAATGCCGGATCAAGCCCTGGATCGGCCAGGCCGCAGCGTCACCCAATGCGCAGATGGTGTGCCCCTCGACCTGCTTGGTAACGTCGTGCAACAGATCGATTTCGGAAAGCTCAGCGTCCCCGGTGCGCAGGCGTTCCATCACGCGCCACATCCAACCAGTACCTTCGCGGCACGGCGTGCACTGACCGCAACTCTCGTGCTTGTAGAAATACGATAACCGCGAGATCGCGCGCACGATGTCGGTTGACTTGTCCATCACGATAACCGCTGCAGTTCCAAGTCCGGAACCCACTGCCTTCAGACCGTCGAAGTCCATCGGCGCGTCAATAATTTGCGCTGCAGGGACGAGCGGCACCGATGACCCGCCGGGGATGACCGCAAGCAGATTGTCCCATCCGCCGCGAATGCCGCCGCAATGTTTGTCGATTAACTCGCGGAAAGGGATACCCATCGAGTCCTCGACCACGCAAGGCTTGTTGACATGTCCGCTGATCTGGAAAAGCTTAGTCCCCTCGTTCCTCGGATTCCCGATCGCGGCAAACCAGGGTGCACCGCGTCGCAGGATTGTCGGGACGACAGCGATGCTCTCGACATTGTTGACTGTGGTCGGGCAACCATAGAGCCCTGCACCTGCGGGGAACGGCGGCTTGAGGCGTGGTTGACCTTTTTTGCCTTCAAGGCTTTCAAGCATCGCGGTTTCTTCGCCGCAGATATACGCCCCCGCCCCGCGGTGGACGAACACGTCGAAATCATATCCGGATTTACACGCATTCTTGCCGAGCAACCCCTTCGCATAAGCTTCGCCAACAGCGGCGAACAGCGTTTCGGCTTCACGGATATATTCGCCGCGGATGTAGATGTAGGCAGCGCGCGCACGCATCGCATAACCGGCAATCAATGCGCCTTCGATGAGCTTGTGCGGATCGTGGCGAATGATCTCGCGATCCTTGCAACTGCCCGGCTCGGACTCGTCGGCATTGATCACCAGGAAGTTTGGCCGATCGGGTTTCGGCTCCTTGGGCATGAAGGACCATTTCATCCCGGTCGGGAATCCCGCACCGCCGCGGCCGCGCAGTCCGCTGGACTTGATGGTATCGATGATGCCGTCCTGACCGACGCTCATCAACGCTTTCGTGCCATCCCAGTCGCCGCGCGCCATTGCGGCGTCGAGCGACCACGACTGAAAGCCATATAAGTTCGTAAAGATGCGATCTTTGTCGGCGAGCATCAGGCCCATTCCCCGCGATAATCGTGGTTCGTATTGGCCATTTCAGGCAGTGTCGTCGGACCATCTTCAGGGCAGCTCACCTGCCGCGCGATCTGTGGTCCCGGAGTCACCATTTCGCCAGCCGCAAGCTTGTCGAGGATCGTGGTCATGGTGTCGTACGTCAAGTCTTCGAAGTTGTCGTCGTTGATCTGCACCATTGGCGCATTGGCACACGCACCGAGGCATTCGACTTCTGTCAGTGTGAACAAGCCGTCGGGCGTCGTGTTCCCCTTCGACAGGCCCTTGTTTGCGCAAGCACTCAGGACCTCATCGGAACCGCGCAGCATACAAGGTGTCGTCCCGCAGACTTGTACATGATAGCGACCAACCGGCGCGAGATTGTACATTGTGTAGAAGGTGACGACTTCATACGCGCGCATGGCCGGCATGCCGAGCTGCGCGGCGACAAACTCGATCACGGGCACCGGCAACCAGCCTTGGGTGTGCGTCTCGGCACCCACCTGCCGCTGGGCCAGATCAAGCAGCGGCATCACGGCCGATTGTTGCCGGCCCGGCGGATAGCGCCCAATGATCTCGGCTACCTTCGTGGCATTTCCGGCGGTCCATGTGAACGCCCCCCAGCGCGTGCGCGTTTCGGTTTCATCAAGGATGTGTGCTGCCTCAGCCATTGGCCGCCCTCTTCAAGTCATACGCATGACCACCGGCCCCGTCGGTCTTGATGAGCCCGTGCGTCCAGCGCACCAAAAAGCTGCGCGCGACTGCTGCCGAAATTGGCCGATCAATGCAATGCCCCCAGCCACCCAGGCGCGACCGAGACGAGCGTAACACGCCAACCGGTCCGTCCGATCCCCGTCCGTTGCCTTCCATCTTGTCAACGTCCAGCCGAAACTTGCCGTCCCGCTTCACCGGTCACACTCCCCGAACACGATATCCATCGCGCCGAGCACTGCTGTCGTATCCGCAAGCATGTGGCCCTTCATCATGAAGTCCATCGCCTGCAGGTGACTGAATGCCGTCGGGCGAATTTTGCAGCGATAGGGCTTGTTGGTACCGTCGGCGACAAGGTAAACGCCAAATTCGCCCTTCGGACTCTCGGTCGCCACATATACTTCGCCGGCTGGCACGTGAAACCCTTCTGTGTACAGTTTGAAGTGATGGATCATCGCTTCCATCGAGCGCTTCATTTCGGCGCGCTTGGGCGGTGCAACCTTGCGATCTTCGGTCAGGATCGGCCCCGAAGGCATGTCCTGCAAGCATTGTCTCATAATGCGTGCCGATTGCCTGACCTCTTCGACACGACACATAAACCGGTCGTAGCAATCGCCACGCGTGCCAACCGGCACATCAAAGTCGAGCTTGGCATAGACGTCGTAGGGCTGTGACTTTCGCAGGTCCCAAGCGATACCACTGCCGCGGATCATCGGTCCCGAAAAGCCCCATTTCAGTGCATCGTCCTTGGTTACGACGCCGATATCGACGTTGCGCTGTTTGAAAATGCGGTTGTCGGCAACCAGCGAAATCGCATCCTCGAACAGGCGCGGCAATCGCGTATCGAGCCAATCGCCAATATCTGTCAGCAGCTTCAAGGGTACATCCTGATGCACGCCGCCAGGCCGGAAATAAGCGCTGTGCATGCGCGCACCCGAAGCCCGCTCGAAGAAGTTCATGCAGTCCTCGCGAACCTCGAACATCCACAAATTGGGCGTCATCGCACCGACGTCCATCACGTGTGACCCGAGATTGAGCATGTGGTTCGAAATGCGGGTTAGTTCAGCGAAAAATACGCGAAGATACTGCGCACGGAGCGGAACCTCGAGATCCAGCAGCTTCTCGATTGCCAGCACGTAGCTGTGTTCCATGCAGAGCGGCGAGCAGTAATCGAGGCGATCGAAATACGGCAGCGCCTGAAGGTAGGTCTTGTACTCGATCAGCTTTTCGGTGCCGCGGTGAAGAAGGCCGATGTGCGGATCGCAGCGCTCGACGATCTCGCCGTCCAGTTCCATGACCAGCCGAAGCACGCCGTGTGCCGCTGGATGCTGCGGGCCAAAATTGATCGTGTAGTTCTGGATAACCTCATTGCCTGTGGTCGGCGCGATTTCGGCGACGAGCTGCGTCATGCGACACCCTTGGGCTTGCGCGGTGCGCTTGGTTTTAGGGCTCGAGGGCCGGCTGACGGCGCCGCTGACTTGCGCGGGCGCTGAGCGGCCTCGTTCGCAGCCGCGCCTGCGCCGGTATCGGACGGGTGCTCTGTCACCTTGGGTCTGGGCGGCGGCGACGTCGCCAATGTCTCGGCGGCATGGGCTTTTTGTACCTGGTCCGCCGTGACTGGCGACGGTGCTCCCTTGGCTTCGGGCAATTTGGCTTTCTCGTCACCGGGTAGCGCATACTCGGCACCCTCCCACGGAGACAGGAAGTCGAACGTCCGGAAATCTTGGGCGAGCTGCACCGGCTCGTAGACCACGCGCTTGGCCTCGTCCGAATAGCGAAGCTCCACAAAGCCAGTCAGCGGGAAGTCCTTGCGCTGAGGGTGGCCAACAAAGCCATAGTCGGTCAGGATACGTCTGAGGTCGCTGTTTCCGCTGAACAGCACGCCATACATATCGAAAACTTCGCGCTCGAGCCATCCCGCCACGGGCCACAGGTCGGTAACACTCGGGACAGGCCGAACCTCATCGGTTGAAACCTTTACGCGGATACGATGGTTTTTGGTTACCGAAAGCAAGTGGTAAACGACCTCGAAACGCTCGGCGCGCTCGGGGTAATCAACGCCGGCGATCTCCATAAGCTGCTCATAGTGCAAATCGTCGCGCAGGGCAGTCATCGCCACAACGACCAAGTTGCGCGCCACGACCAAAGTCACTTCACCGACTTTTTCCCACGCATCGATGACGGCCAAACCGCAAGCCCTGCGCGCCGCGTCGATCACGCCCGCGTTCGTCGTGTAGGCAGGAGCAGAACTCATCATCGTTCAATTGTTCCAACACGACGGATTTTTCGTTGCAGCTGCATGATACCATAGAGCAACGCCTCAGCCGTCGGCGGGCAGCCGGGGACGTAAATATCGACGGGCACGATCCGGTCGCATCCCCGCACTACGCTGTAGCTATAGTGATAATATCCGCCGCCGTTGGCACATGACCCCATCGAAATCACGTACTTGGGGTCCGACATCTGGTCGTAGACCTTGCGAAGCGCAGGCGCCATTTTATTACACAGCGTCCCCGCCACGATCATCACGTCACTCTGGCGCGGGCTGGCGCGAGGTGCCACGCCGAAGCGTTCGAGATCGTAGCGGGGCATGTTGACGTGGATCATTTCTACCGCGCAGCACGCAAGGCCAAAGGTCATCCACCACAGCGACCCCGTGCGCGCCCAATGGAACAGATCCTCGGTAGAGGCGACAAGGAAACCCTTGTTGTCCAGTTCCCCCTGGAGGTCGTTGAAGAACGCCGGATCGGGCGTGACAGGCGGACTGCCTGCTGCCGCGGCGTTGCGAGCGAGTTCTACTCCCATTCGAGAGCCCCCTTCTTCCACGCATAAGCCAAGCCCAGCGCCAGTTCACCAAGGAACACCATCATGGCCGTCCAACCGGCCCAGCCGATATGGCCCAGGCTCACTGCCCACGGGTAAAGGAAAGCTGCTTCGAGGTCGAAGATGATGAACAGAATCGCGACGAGATAAAAACGAACGTCGAACTGTGAGCGACTGTCCTCAAACGCAGGGAAGCCGCACTCGTATTCCGAAAGTTTTTCGGCCGTCGGGTTGTAGGCACCCGTGAAACGCTGCGCGATCATCGGCGCGAACACAAAGATGCTGCTTATCGCCAGTGCAATGGCCAGAAACAGCAAGATCGGCAGGTAACCTGCCGCAACTGAGGCCATGGGTAACGACTCCGAAAACAGAGGGGCGCATCTGCCCGCTTCGGGGCGGCTTTAGGACAGTGGATATTGCGGTGCAAGGTAACTGTGACGCTCGCTCAACGACCTCAATTTGACGTTTTCGCGGAGCGCGCGACGCGGTCCACTCCCTTCCCGGTCAAGACGAGAACGCGTCATTAAATGCGCTTGTATTGTCGTGTTTGGGCAGGTTCTCTGAGTCTCGAGCACAGGTCGAAGTGATCCGCTCGACCAGTCCCCGGAGCATCGTCGCTGCCGTGCAGAATGCCAGCTGGCAGAATGCTGGTTGTCAAGCGACGGTTCCCAAGGGCAGCATCCGCGGGGGAGAGTGGCGGCGGTCCGCAGCTGACCCGTTCCAAAGGCGCGAGCGATTTTCGGGCTTTGCTTGGCATGCGCCAAAAAATGTCGATCATCGGTAGGCCCTGATGCCCGCTGGCTTCAGCAGCTGCGCACGCACACTCGGCTTGATCAACGAACGGAATTTCGAAAAAGCGCGGTGCCTGGAGCCACACCGCTCACTGTGGCCCCGCACGGATCGACACGGCCACGGATCGCGCAGTTGCTGCGTGGGCGCCAAATCGTTCGATGATGGTCTGGCGCTTTCGGATGCAGTGATGGCCGCGTTCGAAAAGCAAAGGGCGGGTCAGGAACTCAGCGAAGCGCGCTGGCGATTACTTTATGCAGTCGCGAGTGGATCGCATCGTTCCCCGCGAGGACTTCCTGCCGCTCGAGGACACGATCTCCGCCACGAAAGTCAGTTACGAATCCGCCCGCCTCACGTACGAGCAGAATGCCTGCAGCGACATCCCAGGGCTGCAAATCCGATTCCCAAAATCCGTCGAAGCGCCCGGCCGCTACCCACGCGAGATCGAGCGCCGCTGAGCCGAAACGACGTATACCGGCAAC
>JAYVVA010000185.1:0-1613 GCA_043787435.1 Sphingomonadales bacterium
GCCCCAACCGCTGCTCAGGCGATTCGCGAAATGTGGACACGCGGAGCACCGCTCCTTGCGATGACAGGGGCCTACGGCCTCGCGATGGCGCTGGCTGACGATCCGTCAGATGCCAGTCTGGTCGCAAGTCACGCAATGCTCAACGCGACGCGACCGACCGCCGTAAACCTGCGTCGGGCGCTCGACGAGATTGCAGCCGTCGTCCGCCCGCTCCCAGTGGAGAAGCGCGCCGACGCAGCCTTCGCCCGTGCCGACGCCATCGTCGAGGAAGACGTGTGTCTGTCGCGAGCCATCGGAGAACATGGACTGTCGCTCCTCCGCGAGCTTCACGCCAAGCACGTCGGCCGACCGCTCAACATATTGACACACTGCAACGCCGGGTGGCTTGCAACCGCCGATTACGGGACTGCGACCGCGCCAATGTATATGGCGCACGACGCCGGGTTGCCGCTGCACATCTGGGTCGACGAAACCCGGCCCCGCAACCAGGGTGCACTGCTGACGGCATTCGAGCTGAGCGAGCATGGCATCTCACATACCGTAATCGCCGACAATGCCGGCGGCCATCTGATGCAGCGCGGACAGGTCGACGCCGTCATCGTCGGTACTGACCGTGTCACTGCGAACGGTGATGTCTGCAACAAGATCGGCACCTATTTGAAAGCGCTGGCCGCGCACGACAATGGCGTACCGTTTTACGTGGCACTCCCGCACACGACGTTTGATGGGGCGACCGCTTCGGGCGACCTCATCCCCATAGAGGAGCGCAGTAGCGACGAGGTAACATGGGTCGAAGGCGAGGGCGGGCGCATCCGGGTGACCAAATCATCGGCTGCCAATCCGGCTTTCGACGTTACGCCGGCGCGGCTAGTGACAGGATATATCACCGAGCGCGGCGTTCTCGCCAGGCCTTAAGGGCGCTCGGCGAGTCGCGCCAACGCAGCGTCGAGCGTAGCATCGGTTTTTGCGTGGCACAGGCGCACCACGTTCGTCACGGCATCCCCTTCATAAAATGCCGACACCGGAATACCCGCGACACCTAGAGTTTCGAGCGCCCATTCGCACCATTTGGCATCTGACATCGCAATGCCCGATGCGCTCAGATCGATCGTCACAAACCATGTCGCCGGACACGGTAGCACTGCATAACCACACTCCCTCAGCCCCGCAATGAGCCGGTCACGCGATCGTTGGTTACGCGCTCGCATCTGATCGAAATAGCCGCGACCTTTGGTCAACCCATAGGCAACCCCTGCCTGCAAATTCGGCGGCGTCGTAAAGGTCAGGAACTGGTGCGCCTTGGCCAGCACGTTGGCAACGGGCGGGGCGGCGCACATCCAGCCAACTTTCCACCCCGTCAGGGCAAAAATCTTACCCGCCGAGCCGATCTTGATCGTGCGATCACGCATGCCAGGCTCGGTCATCAACGGGACATGGAAAGCGCCGTCGAATACAAGATGCTCCCAAACTTCGTCGCAGATCGCGATGGCATCGTGGGCGACACAAAAATCTGCGAGCAACCGACGTTCCGCTGCGCTGAGCATTGCGCCCGACGGGTTGTGCGGCGTGTTGACGATCACGGCGCGCGTTCGAGCGCTACCCACAGCCTCGAG
>JAYVVA010000186.1:0-2525 GCA_043787435.1 Sphingomonadales bacterium
TCGCACAACCGCGCCCATTCGCGCTCGTTCTGGATCGCGATCACGACTTGCCGCCCGTCTGCACAGGCGTACGCACCATAGGGAGCAATCGAGGGATGATTGAGTCCAACACGTAGCGGCGCTACGCCGCCATAGTCGTAGTGAAGCAACGGCACGGTCATCCAGTCAGCAATTGAATCGAAAAGCGAAACAGCAATGCCGCTTCCCCTGCCCGTTGCCCCACGGATAATGAGTGCTTCGAGGATCGCTGCATGGGCGTTCATCCCACAGGCAATGTCTGCCGCCGATATGCCGACCCGTCCCGGTTCTGATGCGCTGCCAGTGATCGATGCAAGGCCGCTCTCGCACTGGATCAAAAGGTCGTACGCCTTCATTTCGCGCGCCGGACCTGTTTCACCATAACCTGACACGTCGCAGGTAATCAGGCGCGGATACCGGTCACGTAGAGGCGCCGACCCGAAACCAGCGCGGGTCGCCGCACCCGGTGCCAAATTTTGGATAAAGACATCCGCGCCCGACAGCATCCGCTCGAGCAGCGCTGCATCCTCGGGCTGCTTGATATCGAGGACGACCGATTCCTTGCCGCGATTGAGCCAGACAAAATAGGCACTCTCGCCATGGACGACATGGTCATAGCTGCGTGCGAAATCGCCCCCAACGCGTTCGATCTTGATCACACGGGCGCCCGCTTCGGCCAACCGTGCGGTCGCCAAAGGTGCCGCGACGGCCTGCTCGAGCGCCACGACCAGCAGGCCGTCGAGTGCCCCCATCAAAAGCTTTTCGGTAGCTTGAGAGCGTGGGTCGCGACATGGCTGAGGATAAGGTTGGTCGAGATCGGCGCGACTTGATAAAGGCGCGTCTCGCGGAATTTGCGCTCAACGTCATATTCCTCGGCAAAGCCGAACCCGCCGTGTGTCTGGATACACATGTCAGCCGCGTACCAGCTCGCCTCCGACGCTAACATCTTGGCCATGTTTGCTTCAGTGCCGCACGGCACCCCGGCGTCGAACATTGCGGCGGCCTTGTCGACCATCAGTGAGGCTCCACTCAGCTGCACGTACGCGCGCGCGATCGGGAACTGAACGCCCTGATTCTCACCGATAGCTCGCCCGAACACCGACCGATCCGACGCATAGGCCGCCGCCTTGTCGATAAAAAAATGCCCGTCACCAATGCACTCGCTGGCAATCAGGATACGTTCGGCGTTCATCCCGTCGAGGATGTAACGAAAGCCTTTGCCTTCCTCTCCGATCAGATTGGCAACCGGCACGCGCAGATCATCAAAAAACAATTCGGTCGTTGCGTGGTTAAGCATCGTACGGATTGGCCGGATCGTAAGACCGTTGCCGACGGCGTGGCGCAAATCGACCAGCAGAACGCTCATCCCGTCGCCGGGCCGCGCCGCATCCTCGCGCGCCGTCGTCCGGACGAGCAGAACCATCAAGTCAGAATGTTCCGCGCGACTGATCCAGATCTTCTGGCCCGAAACCACATAATGCTCGCCCTCACGCCGCGCGAACGTACGGATCCGCGTGGTGTCGGTTCCGCTGGCGGGTTCGGTTACACCGAAAGCCTGCAGCCGAAGCTCGCCGTTGGCGACCTTGGGCAGATATTGTGCCTTTTGGGCCGCCGACCCGTGTTTCAGCAGCGTCCCCATGACATACATTTGCGCATGACACGCGCCACCATTGCCGCCGCTGCGATGCACTTCCTCGAGGATTGCGGTCGCAGCACCAAGGCCCAGCCCGGCCCCGCCGAATTCCTCGGGAATCAGCACTGACAAGAATCCATGGCGCGTCAGCATTTCGACAAATTCAACCGGGTAGGACCGATCACGGTCTTTCGCCTGCCAATAGGGGCCGGGGAATTCTGCGCACAGGCGGCGAACAGACTCGCGAATGTCAGGAAATGTTTCGGTATTCGTCATGCTTGATCCGTTAGCGTTTCCCGGGCTTGCACAAAAGCACGACGAGAGCACGTCTTATGTCCAACACCGTTAGCGCATCCCGCGGCATGCCGGATCGACGACGATGTCGCGATCGCCAGCCCCGATCTTCAAAAAACGCGCTTCGTGTTCGACGTAGGCAGTCATCCTGCCCTTGCGGATGGCAGCAGTTTGGATACGCGACAGCTCTTGTCCGTGCAATTGTCTCGCCGCGCGATTCGCAAAAAACGTTCTTCCGGGTGGCTGGTCGTCGAGGAGTTGATGTTCAGCAAGTTAGGCTGCAGCAACAACCCGCCGCCCAATGTCCCCGAACAGCAATTTTCCGCTTTCGCGCTTGTACGCCGTCATGGTCACACGGTCACCAAATTGCATGAACGCCGTTTGAGGGGCGCCCTGCGCAACAGTTTCGATCGCCCGTCGCTCAGCAACGCAGCATGACCCGGCATGGCGATAATCGAATGAAGGCACCGTCCCTGAACCGAAAATGGTACCGGCGCAGAGCGTCTCAGTCCTCGTGGCGTGGACAATCGGATCGTGAAGTTCGCCTCGGATGCCTCGAGCTGCCAATCCTGCTAACGGG
>JAYVVA010000187.1:0-5057 GCA_043787435.1 Sphingomonadales bacterium
AGGATAATAATCGACAGGACGACAAACATCGCGACCCGCTCGACTGCCAGTGCCTCGAAAAGGGCAGCATTCATCTGGCGCCAGTCAGTGAGCACCGCGGTATCGCCGATTTTTTCGGCCAGCGGTCGCAGGATCCGTTGCACATCGTCGGCGTCTGTCGTCTGGATTTCAACCATCCCGACCTGATCGCCGAGCAGCAATAACTGCTGGGCATCGGGGATCGGCATCATGATAAATGCCTTGTCGTAATCGTACAGCCCGATTTCGAAGATTGCAGCGACGCGGTAACCGACGATGCGCGGGACACTGCCGAACGGCGTCGTTTGCCCGTCAGGCGAAATCAGACTTATTGTGCTGCCGACCTGTGCGCCGAGCATTTCAGCAAGCCGTGAGCCGATCGCAATATTGCCGCTGCCGACCGAGACATCGGCCATTTTGCCGGCCTTCACTTCAAACATCTTGTTGGTCTGCATATCCTCGAGCCGCTCTCCGCGGACCAGCACCCCTTCGACTCGGCCATTGAAGGTCGCCATGAGGGGCTGCTCGATCAACGGCGTCGCCGAGACGACACCGGGCGTCTTGCGCGCGGCCTCGGCAATTTCACGCCAGTTCGCCAGCCGCCCGCCATAGCCCTGCACGACCGCATGGCCGTTAAGCCCGATCGTTTTATCGAAGAGCTCGGCTCGAAATCCGTTCATCACGCTCATCACGACGACAAGTGCGGCGACGCCGAGCATGACCGCCACAAGACTTATCGAGGCTACGATAGCGATGAAGGCCTCGCTGCGGCCGGGCAGCAAATACCGCCGCGCGATCATCGTTTCATAGGGGCTCAGCAGCATATCGTGCTTGCGACTAGGGGGCGCCATGGGGATAGGCAACCGTTGACCAGCACTTGTCCCTCCTGCGCGTCAGTGTTGCGCGATTCACACACGCATCGTCCAATCGACACACGCAGTGCCGTAGGCCAGTGACAAGGGCGCAACTCCCCCCTAGCGTTACGGTCCTGACACGACGGACAATGGCCGCGGTTCAGGGATGTTTGGGTTCCGCACGCCCTTAGGCAAGCGCGTCGAGCTGAACAAAACAGTCAAGGGGGCTGACGAGCAATCGTCACGCGGGTGCCCGGGTTGCTATAGCGACCCGGGCATTCGGCGTTTCGAGCAAGGGCCAGTTTCAGGAGCAGGCCCCCCCGCTGCACAAACGGCTAGTGTTTCTAAGACACTGCGCTTCAACGCAGACAGCCAGATAAGGGCAAATACGGCCGCCCCACGGCGAACAGGTCCAGGCTTGTCGGACCGGTACGTCGAACACGACCGGTGCACCAGCGCGATCTGTCCGGCAGGACCGCCGAAATTGAGCAGAACAATGCGCAGCCATACCCGCGTGGCGTCGCGCAACGAAATGCCGTGGTTCATTGCTTCATTGCCTTCAGAGCGCGCGGAGACGCTCTTCACATGTAGACAAGGCAGCACTTGGATGGGCTTTGGCCATCTGCACCCGGGCGACCGCCGTTGGCCTGGGCCAAAAAGTTAGGTCAGTGACCGTTGACGGTCAAAGCGTCGTCTGTCCCCCATCTGGAACAGGCGGGCGGTCCTAGAACTTTTTGGCAACGGTCACCCCGTAGGTGGGCGGATCGCCCAGCTGTCCGACAATGAGACCATTGTTGCCGGGCTGGTTGGTCAGAAATTCAAGATAAGTGGCCTTGAGCGCGTTCTTTGCCCACCCGAAAATATTCCAGTTGTTCCCGTCACGATAACCTGCCCGGAAATTCGCAACAGAGTAGCCGGCAACCACGAAATAGGGCGAAGGTGTCGCGTTCGACGAATAAGACGAACGGTAGCTAGCGTCCGCCCCAACATAGACCTGCGCCTGGTTTGCGCCGACGGGGAGGTTGAACTCACCGCCCCATGACAATGCCCATTTCGAGATACCGGGAAGTTGCTGCCCGGAAATGTCCTTAAAGGCCTGCAACGTCGTAATTGTCGAACCTGAGACCGGCAGTCGGGCGATTGTCGCGCAATTTTGTGGCAGGTTCGCCGCCGCCGGGTTCGCCGCCGAATAATTGTTTGTACATTCGGGCGGGATCGGCGCGTCGGGGAAGCGAGTGTATATCCCGTCATTGTAGGCGAAGTTCACATAGCCGGCGAACCGCTCGGTCGGACGAATGCTGATTTCTCCCTCGACACCCTGGATGCGGATGTCGGCATTTGCGAGATAGCCCCGCACGACGCCAATGGCACCGTTAGAAACCGTGACCTGATAATCCTTCACTTTGGTGTGAAAGGCAGTGAGGTTTAAGGTGATCTTGCGATCCCAGAACTGGGTTTTGACGCCGGCCTCGAAGTGATCGACTTCCTCAGGCTTTACCTGTGCGAGCAACGTTGCAACCGTGACCCCGTCCGCGAGGAACGGGAGCCCGTTCAAATTGATACCGCCCGATTTGAAGCCGTGCGAATAAACTCCATAAATCAGCATGTCTTTTACGGGTCGCCACGAAAGGTTGACATCGCCAGAAACGTTGAAGCCACGATACCGCGCGGTGTAATATTGCCTCGGTAGTGCTGCATCCTTTTGCGCCTGCTGCGCGGCCGTCGGATTGGCAATGCCGCCTGTAACCGTCGTATCGTAAATCGCGTCCTTGGTGTCGTAATTGAAGCGTACACCGGGCTGGACACGCAGTTTGTCCATCACGTTCCAAGTCAACTGGCCGTACGCAGCCAGGCTGTTGTTGTTGAATGCAATCCGGTTGGTTTGGGTCAGACCATCGAGGACCGCGGGGTTGGCGCCCGCCGTCGGGCCGTTGGTGAACAAATTTGCCGCAGCGCCCTGTGCCTGGATCCCAAGCGTGTTGACTGTCTGGCGATAGCCGAAAACGCCCGCGACAAAATCGACCTTGTTCTTGCCGCTGGTTGCAAACCGGAATTCCTGCGTCAGCTGGCGCTGGTCGGAATTATTCTGGCTAAGCGTCGTGATTGGCAAGCCGACGAAGTCGCGGTCATTCTTCGGGCGCCACGTCCAAAAGCGCCACGCCGTGACCGACGTCAGAGTGCTGTCGCCCACTTCCCACTCGGCAACGAGTGAAGTGCCACCAAGATACTGTCGCGACTGCAGGGCGGCATCGACGTCGGTTATCCGCTGATAAGGGCTGATGTAGGGAATTGTATAATTGAGCGCAGTAAACAGCGCACCGATCTGACGGTTGGCGGCGCGCAGCGTCGGGAAGGTTTGAACGACAACCTGAGTGTAACCTTGGGGGTCCTGCGTCGCATAGTCGGCCGAAAGCGTCAGCTTCAATCGTTCGATGCCCGTGTACAGCAGGCTGCCCCGAAAGCCGAGATTGTCGAGCGAGTTGGTCCGCTGGTTCGACCGGACGTTGAACACCGTCCCGCGCCGCGTTGATTCCGAAGCGCCAAGACGGATTGCCAACGTGTCGGTGACTGGTCCGGACAGCGACCCCTTCGCCTGGAAGAAGTCGTAGTTTCCCCCCGTTAGCTCGACACGGGCTTCGGGGGAGAAGCTGGGGGCACGCGTACGGATATTGATGGCGCCGGCCGTCGTATTTTTGCCGTACAGCGTGCCCTGAGGCCCGCGCACGACCTCGACCTGCTCGGTATCGATCAGATCGAACGCTGACGAGGCCGGACGGCTGTAATAAACCTGGTCGATGTAAAGACCGACGCCTTGTTCGATCCCGTCGTTGGTTAGACCCAGTGGCGCACCAAGGCCTCGAATGTTGATCGCAGAATTGCGCGCATTCGATGCGTAATACTGGATGACGGGCTGAATTTGGGCGATCCGGCTGATGTTGTACGCCCCGGTCGACGTGAGCTGTTTGTCACTGAAAACCGAAACGGGGAGGGGAACATCCTGCAGAGATTCTTCGCGGCGGCGGGCAGTCACGACGATCGTGGTCTCGTCGTGCTGTTCAGCGGCGTCGGATACCTGCGGCCAAGTTTGGGCAAACGCAGGCAATGGAAGAGCGATCGACGCGAGCAGAACGGCGCGAAAAAAGGCAAGGCGCATTTTTGATTCCCCTGAAGACTTACTTATACTCCACTTAAGTCGTCGGGTTTCAAAGGTGATCAAATCTTGTAAGGGATAAAGCTGGCGTATGGGTCAGCGATGTCTGGCCCGCTCAGCCCCGCTTCGCGAACCAGATAATGTGACGCGGTCCCTTGCCGTTGGCGCGGGCACGCACGACCACTTCTTCGACGATGAAGCCGGCGTCTCTCAATCTGTGCGCAAACGGCGCGTCGGGACCTGCAGACCAAACCGCCAAAATGCCATCTGGCTTCAGCGCTGCCTTTGCCGACGCGAGTCCCGCGGCCGAATAGAGCCAGTCGTTGGCAGCACGCACAAGCCCGTCTGGACCATTGTCGACGTCGAGCAGGATTGCATCGTAGCAGCTGCGAGCGGTCCTGATTTCTTCGGCCACGTCCTGTTCGACGAGATCAACGCGGGGGTCGTCGAGGCAACCGGCCGCCAGCGCTGCCATGGGGCCACGTGCCCACGCGATAATTTCAGGGACGAGTTCAGCAACTGTTACGCGCGCATCCCGCGTCACGATCGCGAGCGCTGCCCGCAGCGTAAAACCCATGCCGTAACCACCAATCAGCAGACGGGGGGCAGCATCTCGGCGTAGGCGTGCACACGTCATGACAGCGAGCGCTTCTTCTGACCCGCTCATCCGGCTGTTCATCAGCTCATTGCGGTCGAGGACGATCATGAAGTCATCACCCCGCCGGAACAGGCTTAACTCCTCACCGCCAGGGACCAACGCTGTTGCGATCAATTCTCGTGGTTTCATTGACGTCGATTCCAAACTACAGACTTGTCAAATCGTAGCTCTGCACTATCGGCGGAGCTATCGGGCAATAGGCCCGGCGACACCCAATGGAACTCGAAAAATCTATGGCGTTCAAAGAGCCGACCTTTCAAGAGCGCGCCGCGCTTGCCGCCCAAGCCAAGCAAGCCGCGCTCGACAAGCTGCGTGCCAAGCCGCCCGTCGATGAGGCGGTCGTTGCCCAACAGCGCCAAGCTCGGCTTGCGCGAGA
>JAYVVA010000188.1:0-1797 GCA_043787435.1 Sphingomonadales bacterium
TCCGGGTCAACGCGACGCGCCACCATGATAACGAATTCATCGCTGCCAGACAGTGTCAGGTAAGCTTGCTCGGGCAAAATGCGTGCGGCTTGACGCGTAAGGTCGGGTCGGACCGGTTTGCCCTCGGGGCGACGCTCGCGGCGTTCGGCCGCGACGATGGCTTTCAGCCCGCCGGGAAAGTTTTCGAGGAAAAGCTTCATGCCCCCCGACGGCAATGCACGGCGCCGCGCAAAGGACAATGCGGCAGCAAATTCAGTTAGCCGCGTTTTATCGTACTCGCGGCCGAAAATTAATTTGGCGACCGGCGTCATTGGCGCACGATCCTGGACCTTGATCATTGCGTCAGCGAGTAGAGCAACATATTCGTCGCCCCGAATTTCGGCAATCAGCGCAAAGTCATAGGCACCGGCAAGTGCCTTGTAGAGTGCAGCTCGACCACGGGTGTCGGCCGACAGCGCCGCATCAGCGTGAGCACGCGCAGCATAAAGCGATTCAGCGAGCGTTTCGCGAGCGCCGACCGCTGATAAAGCGGTACTATCTCCATCACCCGTTTCTTCGCCAACATCCTTAGCAGCCAGACACACGGACGCTGTGCCAGAGGCGCTCGGACCATCAGCCCACGCCGGAACCGTCGGACGCGGCGAGGTGGCAGCAACGCTCTGCGCGACTTCCGTCTGAAGGGCAGCCAGCATTTCGGAATCCGCCGCTTCTTTCCAATTTATCACACCATAGATGAAGTCGATCGTCTCGTTGTCTGAGGAAAACGGCAACAGGATGCCGCGGTACATCGTGTTGTTGCCGCGCGTGTTAAGGAACTCGGCTTCGAAGCCGATCGGCGCACGGTTGGCGATGATCTGGAGATGATGGTCGGTAAGCCGTGACAACAGCGATCGCGGCGGCACGCGCGCGACGCTCGCCACATCGTCACTCAAATTACATTCGTGGCTGAGCCGTTCGCCCAGCCACGCAATTACGGGCGTTTCCCCGGTGTGCGTAAAGTCGAGCAGCACGCTGTGCGGGCCGAAGTCGGAGAGATTGTCGAGCTCGAGATTATCAACTGACGGATAGTTGCGCCCGCACAACAGCGAGACCCAGTAATTATAGGCGCGCACATGCATGCGGCGCTCGTCCGTGCCGATCACTGGCGGCGCCTCGATGGCAACGTCGTCCGCTGCTTGATCTGCCCCATCACGGTCGGCCTGTTCCGTGAAGTCGTGCTGCCTATCCATCGACATGAACCCCCAGTCGGTCCTCAAAAATTCATGCTTGGAGAATTGCACTGCTTTTGGTTACCAAGTCGTTAATAGTTAGAGCGCGCATCTTCTCTTGCAGGGCGAACGCGACGCTGTTAGTCGACCGCGCCTGCCGGAACGCCGCCTTAGCTCAGCTGGTAGAGCATCGCATTCGTAATGCGGGGGTCACAGGTTCGAGTCCTGTAGGCGGCACCACTCCCGAGCAATGGAGGGCACCATTGGTGCTTCATGCTCCGGACCATCGATGACCGCGTTTTCGAACGGTCTCTTGGCACCGCTGATCGTGACGGTATCGGCGGTTACTAGCACTTTATCGATGAAGCGTCGCGCATAGCCCTGCCGTATGTAGGGGTCAGGAGCACGCAGCTTGCGCTGTAAATCGGCGCCGAAGCGGGACCCCACCTAATTTGCGGCAAGAGGCTGTAAACGCCACTGTTTTTTCTACCGACGGGGGGTCCCATCGGCGCCGGTCGGGACCCCCCGGTTGGCGCGGTTTTCGTCACCTCCTCAATTAGTTACGCCGAAACATAGCGGGGTGCGGATT
>JAYVVA010000189.1:0-1510 GCA_043787435.1 Sphingomonadales bacterium
GCTGAACTTTGCCGGTTTGCGGTCAGGCATTTTCTGGAGCTGGACGGCGGCCGGATCATCAATGTGGCCAGCCGCGCAGCGTATCGCGGCGACAGCCCCGCACACTGGCATTATGCCGCGTCGAAGGCAGGCATGGTGGCGATGACCAAGACCATCGCGCGCGGCTATGCGGCGCAAGGGGTCTATGCGTTCGCGATTTGCCCGGGCTTCACAATGACCGGCATGGCCGAAGACTATCTGAAGAGTCGTGGCGGTGATAAGTTGCTTGCCGATATCCCGCTCGGCAAAGTCGCAGACCCTGAGGAGGTGGCCGAGATCGCTGCGTTTTGTGCGCTCGATGCACCTCCCTCGATGACGGGCGCCGTGCTCGACGTGAACGGAGCGAGCTACGTAAGATAGGCAGCGAAAACCGATTGTCCCTGCGCAGGACGTCGTTGGGGTTAACAACGCATTGCCCTAATCCGGTCGAGGTGGAATGTTGCGCAGATGATCTGTCGCGCCGTCATTGCCTCGCGGGCCGTACGCGTTTGTTTTGCGCTGATGCTGCTCGGGACACTGCCGCTGGCCGCGCACGCGCGACGCTTGGTCGGCAACCCCCCTATAGACGAGGCCGCCGCAACGCTGCTGCCCGGGCAGTTTGTCCTCAACGACGACAGCAAGCCACCGGTCTTTCAATCGGCGGGTTACGTGACGACTGCGCCAATCACCATCGCGGTCAGTCTCGCGCTCCAGCGTCTTTACGTCTATCGCGGCGACACTTTGGCGGCGGTCTCGACAATTTCGACGGGAAAACTTGGCCACCGCACGCCGATAGGCGACTTCTCGATCCTGCAAAAGCAGCGGTGGCACCGTTCAAACATCTACAGCAACGCGCCGATGCCGTTCATGCAACGGCTGACCTGGAGTGGCATCGCGATCCACGCAGGGCATAATCCGGGGTTTCCAGCATCGCACGGCTGCATCCGTATTCCGTTTGGTTTCGCCCAAATCCTGTTCGCGATGACCAATATTGGCGAGGCGGTTGTCGTCACCGACTATCCCTTGCATGCGCCGATCGTGCTTGAGGTTAGCTGGGCCGATCTCGACGGGACCGACGGCATGGCGCGCGACATGAAGGACGACGCGACGGTTTGGCTTGAGTATGACATGCGGGTAATCGCACTTAATCCGGGCCGCTGACCTTATGACCGAGACATGGAAACTCTCCTTGCCGTGTGACCGCGCCGATGCGGAACGGCTGAGCGGGGACGTGCCCGAGCTCGCGGGTCTCGAGCCGATGCCCGTCATCGTGGCATCGGAACCCGATTCTGCCAGCCCCGACCGGTGGCTGATCGATGCCTATTTCGAGGGCAAGCCATCGCGCGATGTGCTGCGGCAGATTGCATTGCTGGTCCCGAGCGCACGCACGAAGCACCCGCGCGCCAAGCCCTTGCCCGCCGAAGACTGGGTGACGCTGAGCCAAGCCGGGATCGCACCGCTGACCGTCGGGCGCTTCCATGTCCGTACGCCC
>JAYVVA010000190.1:0-14544 GCA_043787435.1 Sphingomonadales bacterium
TGAGACATGAACAGCGCTTCACCCCCCTCTCGTGATCTGACGGCAGGTCGGCGCGATAGAAACCTCGGGTTCGTGAAGTGAAAAATGTGCACCTGCGCATCCAGTTCATCTTCGGTGCTTGCCGGCGTCCAAAGCGCACGGCATCGAAGGCCCAGAGTAGAACTCGGGGGTGCCGACATGACCAAGGAATTTGACGTCGTCGTTTACGGCGCTACGGGTTTTACGGGGCGGTTGGTCGCCCAATACCTGATTAACAACGCGCGCGGCGCGAAATGGGCGATGGCGGGGCGCAGCGCAGAAAAGCTAGCCGAAGTGCGCGACCTGATCGGCGCCCCGACAGACATACCGCTCGTGGTCGCGGACGCGTCAGACGAAGCGTCACTGACTGCAATGTGCGCCCGGACCCGGGTCGTTCTGACCACGGTCGGCCCGTACCAACTTTATGGCAACGAGCTCGTCGCTGCATGCGCGGCATCAGGAACCGACTATGTCGACTTGTGCGGCGAACCCGCGTGGATGCGGCACAAGATCGACGCCCATGCCGCAGCCGCCAAGGCAAGCGGCGCGCGGATCGTGTTCAGCTGCGGCTTCGATTCCATCCCGTTCGATCTGGGCGTCTTATTCCTGCAGGACCTTGTGAAGGCAGAAACCGGCGCCCCGGCACCACGAATCAAGGGGCGCGTCCGCAAAATGCAGGGTAGTTTTTCGGGAGGAACGGCGGCCAGCATGAAAGCGACAATGGCGGCCGCAGCGAGAGACCTTTCGGTGGTCGGTCTGTTAAAAAATCCGTTCGCGCTCACGCCGGGCTTCGAAGGACCTTCACAGCCCATGGGCCTGATACCCGAATATGACAGGGTAACCGGCATGTGGGCTGCGCCATTCATCATGGCGCCGATCAATACCAAGATCGTACACCGTACAAACGCCCTGCTTGGCCACGCCTATGGCGAGGATTTCAAATACGACGAGATGATTTTCACGACCATGGGCGACGTCGGCAAGGCCATGGCCAAAGCGATCGCCAGGATAAATCCTATGGTCGAGTCCAAGACACTCAAGCCCGGCGAAGGGCCCTCGGCAGAGGAGCGCGACAACGGGTTCTACGAGATCGTCTTCATCGCTGAAGGGTCCGATGGCAAAACACGCAAGGCCGTTGTGACTGGCGACAAGGACCCAGGATATGGTTCGACGAGCAAGATGATTTCTGAGGCGGCGCTGCTGCTGGCTCGCACGAGCACGGAGGGTGGATTCTGGACCCCCGGCGCGATCATGGGCCGCCCATTGATCGAGCAACTCGTCGCACACGCCGGACTCACGTTTAAGTCTGAAAGTTAACGGCGGCGCCCCTGATGCCGGATGTTCCCCGGGCGCCCCCGCTTTCCCATTACGGGTCTGTGGAGCTTTTGCAGTTTCGCGCCACCGTTCGATCCCCCGTCAGGCAACTCGAAGCGCAACGCACCGCTTATTGGACTCGCCTCGGCAAGGCGAAGTTGCATCGTCTGGCCAGCCGCATAGACGGTTCCTGTCGTATCACCTGTGAGCGTGCGCGCCGCTTCGTCGAAGCGGTAATAGTCGTCGCCCAAAGTCGAAACCGGCACGAGACCGTCACCACCGATTCCTTCGACCGTCGCGAAAAATCCAAAACTGGCGACCCCAGTGATCCGGGTGTCAAGAATTTCGCCGACGCGAGTGGAAAGGAAAGCCGCAACATAGCGGTCAACAGTCTCGCGCTCGGCCTCCATCGCACGCCGCTCGGCTTGACTGATCGCGTCGCCAAGCGCCGGCATGCGCGATGCCTCATCGTCGGTCAGCCCACCCTCGCCCAACCCATATGAGCGCACCAGCGCGCGGTGAACAACGAGGTCGGCATAGCGGCGGATCGGCGAAGTGAAATGGGCGTAGCTACCCAATGATAGCCCAAAATGCCCCGCATTTACTGGCCCATAATAGGCTTGCGTCTGCGTGCGCAGGATCTGTTCCATAACCTGCGCCTTGTGTTCGGCATCGGCTGTGAGCGAAATCAGCCGGTTGAAAGTCGCGGGCGTGATCACCTGCCCCATCGCAAAATCGACACCAAAGGTTTTCAAATAGTCCTTGAGTGCGACCAGCTTCTCGCGACCCGGCACTTCATGGACGCGGTACATGACCGGGGATTTTTTCGCCTCAAGTGCCTTTGCCGCAGCGACGTTTGCGGCGATCATGAAGTCCTCGATCAGCCGATGCGCATCAAGGCGCTCGCGGGCGGCGACACTTACGATACGACCTTTCTCGTCAAGAACGATACGCCGCTCGGGTAAGTCGAGCGCCAGCGGTTCTCGGGCGTCGCGCGATTTCACGAGGAGTCGCCAAGCCGACCAAAGATGGTTCAGATGGACGGGTGCTGTCCCACCGTCGATGGCTGCCTGAGCGTCTTCGTAAGCGATGTTCGTCGCAACGCGGATGACGGCGCGCGTGAAATGCCAGTCCGAAACGCGGCCCTTGGCATCAATTTTTATGTGGCATGCCAGTGCCGCCCGGTCCTGACCCTCCTTCAGCGAGCATATGTTCGCTGAGAGTTCCTCGGGTAACATCGGGACGACACGGTCAGGGAAATAGACGCTGTTTCCGCGTTTCCTGGCCTCGCCGTCGAGGTGCGAACCGGGGCGGACGTAGAACGACACATCGGCAATCGCGACGATCGCGTCAAACCCGCCGTCGTCGTTGGGCGCGGCCCATACAGCATCGTCATGATCGCGCGCATCGGCAGGGTCGATCGCGACGATTGGCAAACCGCGCAAGTCCTCGCGATCTTCGAGCGGCAGGCTTGCGACCTTGTGAGCCTCGACAACCGTCTCGTCTTTGAAGCGGTCGGGAATGCCGTGTTTGTGGATCGCGATCAGGCTGAAAGCCCGCGGCGCAAACGGGTCACCCAGCACTTGCGTCACCCGTGCGACAACGCGTGGCGGACGGCCGGACTTTTCGGCCAGGACGAGATCGCCCTCCTGCGCGTCGTTGAGATCGGCAATCATCGTATCGTGCCGTTCGCGTTTGTCGACTGGCTTGAGGAAATGGCGGTCGCCCTCTTTGCGCACGACCCCGAGCAGCATTTCCTCGCTCCGCGCGAGTTTTTTCATCGGGTGAACGACATGTCCGGCGCCACGTTCTTCTGTGCGCCCGACGAAGCGATCGCCAACGCCCAGAGCACTACGTTTCCCGCGCTCTATGACGCGCAGCCGCGGCGGAGGAATGCCCTCAGCCTCCCAATTATCTGGCGTCGCAATCACGCTGTCGCCGTCGATATCGACGACGCGCATCACACTGACCTTGGGAACGCCGCCCATCTTGTGAAAGGCCCGGCCGGGCGCACTGTCGATCAACCCCTCGTCGGCCATGTCCTTGAGCAGCATCTTCAGCGTCACCTTATCCGCGCCATGCAGGCCGAAAGCCTTGGCAATCTCGCGCTTGCCAGCCGGCAAATCTGTCGTCGTGATGAAATCGAGAATGGCTTCACGGGTGGGAAGACCTGGAGGAAGGCGTTTGGACATAACCCTGCGATAGGCACTTGGCGCGGCAGGGCCAAACGCTAAAGCACATAACAACGATGACATATGACCTGCTCATTATCGGCGGCGGTATAAACGGGACCGCGATCGCGCGCGAAGCGACGCTCAACAGCCTGTCGGTGCTTCTGGTCGAGAAAGACGACCTCGCTGCACATACTTCGTCTGCGTCTACAAAGCTGATCCACGGTGGGCTGCGCTACCTCGAATATTACGAGTTCAAGCTGGTACGCGAAGCGCTGAGAGAGCGCGAGCGACTGCTCCGAGCAGCGCCGCATCTCATCTACCCGATGAGTTTCGTCCTGCCGCATGAACATAGCGTGCGGCCATGGTGGCTCGTTCGTCTGGGATTATTGCTGTACGACACCATCGGTGGGCGCAGCAGCCTGCCCCGTTCGAGATCGTTGCGGCAACGCGACGTCGGCTACCTCAGTCCGTTGAAGCGGCCCGGCAAGGGCTTCGTCTATGCCGATGCCTGGGTAGACGATGCGCGGCTGGTGGTTTTGAATGCGCTTGACGCGCAGCGGCACGGCGGGGAAATATGTACGCGCACGGCGTTGATATCAGCCCGGCGGGAAGGTGACAATTGGAACGCCACCTTGTCTGACGGGCGCCGTGTCACTGCTAAGGCTTTGGTCAATGCCGCGGGACCGTGGGTTGCCGAGGCAGTTGCGCTGACAGGCACCAATGCCCGGAGCGGCGTCCGCTTGATCAAGGGCAGTCACATCGTCGTTCCCAGAATTTTCGAAGGCGACCAAGCCTATATGCTGCAACAGCCGGACAAACGTATCGTGTTCGCTATTGCCTATGCCAATGAAACGACGCTGATCGGCACCACCGACGTGCAGGTTGACCGACCGGAGGAAGCGACGATTTCGAAAGACGAGATCGATTATCTCTGTGCGGCCGTGAACCGCTATTTCAAGCAACAGGTTGGCCCCAGCGATGTCATCCGCACCTATTCCGGGGTGCGTCCGCTTTACGATGACGGGGCAAGCGAAGCCAAAGCCGTGACCCGCGACTATGTGCTCGAGCTCGATGAGGCCGCGACAGTTGGAGGCCCGCCATTGCTCAGCGTGTTCGGCGGGAAGATCACCACTGCACGACATCTCGCCGAAGAAGCGCTCGGCAGGCTTGGCCATACCTCTACCGCCAGCCGCGATGCGCGCTTCCCTGGCGGCGATATCGACGATTTTGACAAATTCCTGTCGGAAGTGCGGCGGGCCTACCCTTTCCTGAGCGACGCCCAATCCTACCGTATGAGCCGCGCCTACGGCACCATGATTTTCGATATGATCGGGACCGCGAAAGAAATGGGCGAGGACTTCGGCGGTGGCCTGACCGCGCGTGAAGTGCAGTGGATGGTCAACCACGAGTGGGCGACAACCGTCGATGACGTAATCTGGCGGAGGAGCAAGACCGGGCTTGTAATGGACGAGGAACAGATTGCGCGCGTTCAAAGGTATTTGGAGGAAGAATGACCAAGACCCTGTTGGCGATCGATCAAGGAACGACTTCCAGCCGAGCGATCCGCTTTGCGCTGAATGGTGTGCCCTTGCAGGTCGCTCAACAGGAATTTCCCCAGCTTTATCCACAGCCTGGTTGGGTTGAACACGACGCCACGGCGATCTGGGCGACCACGGTGGCAGTGACGCGCGAGGTTATCGGCGACGACCCGCCGGCTGCCATCGGCATCACCAATCAGCGGGAGACGATCGTCATCTGGGACCGGGCGACGGGCGCACCGATCCACAATGCAATAGTCTGGCAAGATCGGCGCACGGCAGACCTGTGTGCATCGCTGAAGGCGAACGGAGTCGAGCCCATGGTGCAGGCAAGGACTGGTCTGCTGCTCGATCCCTATTTCTCGGCAACAAAGTTAAAATGGCTGCTCGACACTGTTCCTGGCGCGCGCGCGCGCGCAGCAAGAGGAGAGCTGGCTGCAGGAACGGTGGACAGCTTTCTCTTGTGGAACCTGACCGGCGGGCGGGTGCATGCGACCGACTGGACCAATGCGAGTCGTACGATGCTCTACGACATCCACCAGCGACATTGGGACGCGGACCTGTTGGAGCTGTTCGACATTCCCCAAGGACTACTGCCGGACGTTCATCCCAATGCCCACCATTTTGGTGACACTGAGCCAGGACTGTTCGGTAAATCCCTCCCCATTCTCGGGATGGCTGGAGATCAGCAGGCGGCACTGATTGGCCAGGCTTGTTTCAGTCCGGGCATGACGAAATCAACCTACGGCACCGGGTGCTTCATGCTGATGAATACAGGACGTGAAGCACTGACCTCAACGCACCGCCTTTTAACGACGCCGGGCTACGAAATCGGCGACGATCGGGCTTATGCCCTGGAGGGATCGATCTTCGTTGCAGGGGCAGCCGTCAAATGGTTGCGCGACAAACTGTGCCTCGTGGATAGCGCTGCCGAGACTGAGACGCTCGCCCGTGCCGCACGCCAAGATCATGGTGTCACCGTAATCCCAGCGTTCGTGGGCCTTGGAGCGCCGCACTGGCGACCCGATCTACGCGGCAGCGTGTGCGGTCTGACGCTCGACACGACCGCCGCTGATCTTGTGCGAGCGACGCTGGAAAGCATTGCGTTCCAGACATATGACCTCACCGACGCAATGTTTGAAGACTGGGGCGCCAACGGCGAGACGAAGACCGCGGCCCTGCGTATCGACGGTGGCATGGCGCAAAATGCCTGGTTTGTGCAGTTTCTGGCCGATGTCCTCGATACCCCGGTCGAAGTGCCGCTGACTCACGAAACGACGGCTTTGGGGGCTGCTGTCCTCGCCGGCATTGGCTGCGGCCTGTTCACCAGTGCGGCCGATTTCGGCGCCAGGTGGAGATCAGCGCAACGCTGGACGCCCACAATGCCCGCCAGCCGCCGGACGGCCTTGCTTGCCAGCTGGCACGCTGCGATCGAACGCGCATTGGTTTAACTGGGGGGCAAAGCGACGATCGGACGCATTGGCTTGCCCCGACACGTAAAGTCGTGAAGCACCCGGTTAAACGCATCAAACGCTGCGACTGAGGTCGGCGTGAGCAGTCGGGCAATGACAACTGCTGTCGATACCCCGTCGGTTCTTCTGCCTCGATTGGTCACAGCTCTGACGACGTGTCCTCGGGACCCAAACTTCAAATGCAGCGCAGACCGCGGCCCGCCGCTATTCCATCGATGTCAAAGAAGGCAATGGCGACCGACAACGCCGCACACCGCACTCATGCCGGGCAGCATCATACTTTCAGTATGTCCGCCCGATCAGAACTTTTTCGACTGCCATTTTCCCGGTGAAGAGACAGGGTCCCGACGGCGCTTCGGCGTCGGTCGGGGTGTTGCGCGCGGTAAGTTTCAGTTTCTTCAGACGTGCAACGACCGCCTCGAGATCCACGCCGGTTGGACGCGACCAGTCGGCAATCACCCAGCCTTTGACGTCATCCTCGCTCCCGGTGAAATGCGACTCGAGCTCGTCCCACGATGCAACCGGCTTTATGCCGGCATCACGGCGCGCCGTTGCCTCCGCATGCAGCTTGACCTGGATTTCTTCCAGAAGTGCAGGTGCCGCGCGCGCGAAGTCTTCGCGAGAAACGATCGAACTCGCGAGCTTCCCGCCGTCCGCGTAGAGCTCATCACGGCGGATCATCGAGATGTTTCCTGCCGCCATATCGCGCCCGCCAATTTCCACAATAATCGGTGCCCCCTTCTTCACCCACGTCCAGCGTTTCGTGCTCGCCTTCAACGCCTTGGTATCCACGAGCACGCGGAGCGGCTCACCGAGCGCATTTGCCAGTTTCAGACTCGCGGCGATCTCGCGGCAATAAGCGATCAGCGCCGCATCCTCGGGTGCTTCGCGCAGCATGGGCACGATCACGATCTGCTGGGGCGCGATGGCGGGCGGCAGGCGCAGACCGTCATCGTCGCCGTGAACCATGATAACGCCGCCGATCATTCGCGTGCTGACGCCCCAACTCGTCGTCCAGGCATGGGCGAACTGGCCTTCACTATTTTGGAACCTGATGTCCTGCGCTTTTGAAAAGGTCTGGCCAAGGAAGTGCGAGGTGCCCGCCTGCAAGGCTTTGCCGTCCTGCATCATCGCCTCGATGCTGTACGTCGCATCGGCACCGGGGAATCGCTCGTGCTCCGGTTTTTCGCCGGCTATGACCGGCATCGCCAGACAGGTTTCTGCGAACTCGCGGTAGACATCGAGCATCTTGAGCGTCTCATCGACCGCCTCTTCGCGGGTAGCGTGCGCGGTATGGCCTTCTTGCCAGAGGAATTCGCTGGTGCGCAAAAACATCCGCGTCCGCATTTCCCATCGCACGACGTTTGCCCATTGGTTGATCAGGACAGGAAGGTCGCGCCACGACTGCACCCACCGCGCCATCGCGGCGCCAATGACGGTTTCGGACGTTGGCCTGACGATCAGCGGTTCTTCGAGCTTGGCTGAGGGGTCAGGAATCAGGCCGCCCTTGCCGTCACTGATCAGCCGGTGATGCGTGACAACCGCCATTTCTTTGGCGAAGCCGTCGACGTGAGCGGCTTCCTTCTCGAAATAGCTCAAAGGGATGAAGATCGGAAAATAGCAATTCTCGTGCCCCGTCGCTTTGATCCGATCGTCGAGCAGGCGTTGGATACGTTCCCAGATCCCGTATCCCCACGGGCGAATAACCATGCAGCCGCGCACGCCAGAATCCTCGGCGAGGTCCGCCTCTTTGATAACATCCTGATACCAGCCGGCGAAGTCGGCGGCGCGTGTGACCGAAAGAGCATGTTTCATGACTGTGTCTTTGCGTTGCCGTCCGGGGATGTCCACCCCTAAGGGAGTCACAATGGAGTCACTGATCGATCACCCGTTGGCCGACAGGCCGCTTCAGGCCATTGGCATGCGACTTGGGGCCACCGTTTTTCTTTCGGCCATGTTCGCGGTGGGCAAGCTTGCCCAACAGCGCGGCGTCAACCTCGTTGAGATATTGTTCTTTCGACAGTCGATCATGATCGTGCCTGTTGTTGCCATCGCGGCCCTCGGGCCCGGCGTTGCTTCGCTAAAGACGAAGCGACCCTTCGCTCATGCCCGCCGCGCCACGACAGGTTTGACAGGCATGGCGCTGAACTTCGGTACAGTATCGTTGCTGCCGCTGGCAGAGGCGCAGACCATCTGGTTCACAACCCCCTTGTTTGCGACGATCCTTGCCGCCTTTTGGCTAGCGGAGCGGGTAGGCCCGCATCGTTGGTGTGCCGTATTATGCGGCTTTATCGGGGTGTTGATCGTGTTTCAGCCACAGTCGGGGCACTTTCCGTTACTGGGTGGGAGCATCGGCCTTTGTGCATCGCTGATGGTGGCGATCACGTCGATTCTCGTGCGCCAGATCGGCCGCACCGAGGGATCGCTAACGACGGTTTTCTGGTTCGGCGTGACCTCGTCGCTGGCCATGCTCGTTCCATTGCCCTGGGCGCTCCATAGCCATGACGTCACGACGTGGCTGTTAATCGTCGCTACGGGGATTTTCGGTGCGCTCGGACAGATCACGTTAACGTTTTCGTTACGGTTTGCGCCCGTGTCGGTCGTGGCGCCAATCGATTATGCGAGCCTAGTCTGGTCTACGGCGCTCGGCGTGGTTCTGTTTGCGAGCTGGCCGACCCGGTGGACGTGGGTCGGGGCGCCAGTAATCATTTTCAGTGGCCTCTACATTGTGTGGCGCGAGCATCGTCTCGGCCGCACGAATGCGCTTGCGACTGCGGCGACAGGCGCATAGTTTCCCGCGCAACAATATGACGGGCGAGAGATATACTATGCCAAACACCACTATAGCTTTTACCCGCCGCGCACTGCTCTCCTCAGGCTCGGCGGTGGCCGGTCTTGCGAGCGCGCCCACGTTTGCAAAGATGGTCGCCCGTGCGGTCCGTCCTGCATCATTCCGTGAAACCATTGACGAATTTGCGGACGAAGTGTTGCAGGCTTTGCCGGAGACCGCGACCAGCTTGGGCGTCGACAAGGGCGCGCGTGCCGGACTACGGGCAAAGCTGTCGGACGGCTCGGCGGCCGGGAACGCAAGGTTCGCCACAGCTGTTGGCAACATGATGACGCGGCTTCACAAGATCGACCGCAGCACGCTGCCGCTCGCCGATCAGCTCCGCTGGGACACTGTGCATTATGCCCTTGAAAGCGGCGTTATGGCGACACCGTTTTTCTACGCCAACGCCAGTCAAGGGTTCGGCGGCGGCACGTCGCCTTACGCGGTCACGCAACAAGGCGGCGCAATTGCCAACACGCCCGAATTCCTCGACTCGCAGCATCCGATCAACAGTTCAGCTGACGCTGAGGCCTATCTGGCGCGCGTTGCAGCAATGGCCAAGCAGCTGGACGACGAAACCGATCAGATCAAGCGCGACGGCGCGCGTGGCGTGATGCCACCGGATTTCATCGCCAAGACCGTCCTTGGCCAGCTCGGCGGCTACCGGGCGACCAAAATCGTTGACCAGAAGCTAGTCACATCGATCGCTACGCGCACGGCTGCCAAGGGCGTGCAGGGCGAGTGGGGAAGGCGCGCCGCGGCGCTCGTCGAAACGATGGTCTATCCTGCCCTCGACCGTCAGATTTCCGCGTTTGTCGAGGCGACGAGGAACGCTCCGCACGACGCCGGCGTCCAGCGTCTGCCGATGGGCGATGCTTATTACGCATGGGCGTTGCGCCTCGGGACGACGACGACGCAAACCCCGGCCGAAATTCACAAGATCGGTCTCGCCCAGAACGAGGAATTGAAGGCCCGGATGGATGGCCTTCTGCGCAAACAAGGGATGACCAGCGGCACCGTCGGCGAACGGGTGCAGGCGCTCAACAAGGATCCCAAGCAACTCTTCAGCGACGACGACGCTGGACGCGCGCAGCTCATTGCTTATTGCAACGGCAAGATCGCTGCAATCCGCCCGTTGTTGCCCAGAATTTCACATCTCGGCCTCAAGGCTGACGTGATGGTCAAGCGCGTACCCGCCGACATTCAGAACGGCGCGGCACTTGGTTACATGAACTTTGCGTCGCTTGATGGCTCGCGTCCGGCGATCTATTACATCAATCTGAAATCTACGACACTTTGGCCGAAATATCAGATTGCAACGTTGACCGCGCACGAGGGCGTTCCCGGGCACACCTACCAAGGCGCGTACCTGGCCGAGCACCACGCAGAGATCCCGCTGATCGCGTCCCTGATCGGGTTTAATGCGTTCGTGGAGGGTTGGGCGCTTTATGCCGAACAGCTGGTTGACGAGCTGGGCCTCTATGCCGACGACCCGTTCTCTCAGATCGGCTATCTCCAGGGGCAACAGTTCCGCGCATGCCGCCTTGTCGCTGATACGGGGTTGCACGCCATGCACTGGACGCGCGAGCAAACCGTTGCCTTCCTCACCGAGCAGACGGGCAAAGGCGCAGGCGCGATGACAAGCGAGACTGACCGCTATTGCGTCGCGCCGGGTCAAGCGTGCGGATACAAAACCGGTCACAACGAGATTCTGAGGCTCCGCGCTCAGGCGCGCGACGCACTGGGGCCAAAGTTTGATCTGGCGTCGTTCAACGATACGTTAATCAAAACCGGCGGCGTGCCTCTGTCAGTGCTCCCTGAAGCCGTAGCCGGTTATGTGAAAGCAGCGCGGGGATAGGCACCGAGCGTGCGACCAAACCTCGTTGCTCGATGCGCTGCAAGCCCCGAGCATCGCTCGGTCAGCACGTCACCGTCGCATAGGCTGCTCGTATTCGACCCGATCTTGCCAAGTCGGGCAACAATTCGTCGAGCGAGATCACGCTTGCCCCCTGCGTCGCCTGATGGTGCGGCAAAGCTGGTGAGGTTCGCACACCGCTCGAGCCGGGCAACCAGCATCTCGGCCTTCTTAATACCCGGCGGCGCTTCCCACTGGCAGGCGTGGATCTATCGCACCATACAAATGATCGTGGCCGTGCGCGGGCTTACCAATCCCTGGACCGCCGACTAGGATCGCCGCGATCTGGTTTTCGAAGGCCATCGGTTCGAGCTTGTGCCCGCGCGCTGCGAGCGACGCCATCGTATCTGCGCTGAGTGCGTTGGATTCGTAGTAGATGACGTCGGGCAGCCACTGTGCGTGGATGCGCGGCGCATCCACAGCCTCAGTCAATGTCATGCCGTGATCGATCAGATTAATGAGCACCTGGAGGACGCCGGTCGGAATGTGACTGCCGCCCGGCGTCCCGATAACTATGGCCAGCTGGCCGTCTTTGGTTACGATGGTCGGTGTCATCGACGAGAGCGGACGCTTGCCGGGTGCAATGGCGTTGTTCGCCCCCTCTACAAGGCCGAACATGTTGGGCACACCTGGCTTGGATGAGAAGTCATCCATCTCGTCGTTGAGCATTATACCGGTGCCGTCGGCAACAACACGCGCGCCAAACCAGTCGTTGAGGGTGTAGGTGAGTGAAACGGCGTTGCCATCAGCGTCAACGATTGAAAAATGCGTTGTGTTGTGCCCCTCATGTTCTGTGCCCGGAATGCCAAGTGAGCGCGACGGTGTGGCTCGGTCGGTAGCAATCCCTGCTCGAAGCTCAGCCGCGTACCCGGTCGAGACAAAGTGGGCCACGTCGGCTTTGACGAAATCGGGATCTCCAAGCTGAACGTTGCGGTCGTGGAACGCACGGCGAAGCGCCTCGACGGTATAATGTACGCCCTGTGCCGAGTGATACCCCAACGCTGCCAGCGGATAACCAGCCAAAATATTCAACGTTTCGCACAGCACGATACCACCAGAGCTCGGTGGCGGCGCCGAGACAATATGGTATCCACGATAGTCGCATTCGACAGGCGCGCGCTCGATCGCGCGATAGGCCGCGAAGTCGGCCATGGTCATGATCCCGCCATGCGCAGTGCTGGCTGCGACAATTCGCCGTGCTGCAGTCCCTTTGTAAAACGAGTCAGCCCCGTTCGCGGCGATGCCCTGCAACGTCCGGGCAAGATCAGTCTGGATCAGCCGATCGCCCCGTTGCCAGGGTTTACCCGAAGTCAAAAAGATCGCGGCGCTAGGGCGGTCCTTGGCAAAGTCCTCGCGACCGGTTGCCAGAAATTCTGCA
This sequence comes from Sphingomonadales bacterium, assembly GCA_043787435.1. GTDB lineage: Bacteria > Pseudomonadota > Alphaproteobacteria > Sphingomonadales > Sphingomonadaceae > Sphingomonas_O. The sequence goes on from JAYVVA010000190.1 coordinate 12,640, forward strand.
TCGCCTTCGTCAAGGACAAAGCCGTCTCGAGCGAGTCGGATTGCTGTTGCCATCAGTGCAGCGCGCGGCTGTGTACCATAAACGGTCCGCGCCAACTCGAGACCCGCCACCGTCCCTGGGATACCGACAGCCTTATACCCTCGTGTCGACAGCCCGGGAATCACGGTGCCCGCCGCGTCCTGGAACAGCGTCGGTCCTGCTCGCTGCGGCGCCTTCTCGCGAAAGTCGATAAAGCTGGTGCGACCATTCTTAAGACGAATGGTCATAAACCCGCCGCCGCCGATGTTGCCGGCCTCGGGAAAGGTGACCGCCAGAGCATAGGCCACCGCAACCGCTGCATCGACCGCATTGCCGCCTCGGCGCAGGACTTCGACGCCGGCATCGCTCGCCAGATGGTGTGCAGAGACCACCATGCCGTGCTCGGCACCGACCGGCTCAGGCGACGCGGCGCCAGCCGACTGGAACGAGACCGCAAGCGCCAGCACGCCGACGAACAGCGCTTTAGTCGTTTTCAGGCGGTGTTCTCTCACCATGCACATTTTTGATAAAACCACTTAAAAAAGGCGGGAAAGCCGAAACTCGCCCGCCTGTATGTTCAACGCCGTCGTCTTCAATATTTTACGCGAAGGCGAGCGTACCAGAACCCGCCGTTGATCCCGAACGGACCACCGCTGCGTGGATAGATTTGCCCGTCGGCTGCGCTGTTGGTCAGCGCATAGATCGGGTTGAATGTCGTAGGCGCGATCCGGTCAGGATAGGCATTGAACAGATTGTTCGCGCCGATTGTCAGCGTGTAATGGTCCATGAACGTGTAGCTCACATCGAGATCTGACGTGAACTTGGCGCCGAACTGCTGACCGGCCGTTCCATTGCCGTTTGCATCGACTGCTGTCGGATAATCGGTCGAATCAACCCACGCACCATAGTAATTTTCGCGCGCGTTGATCGTGAAGTTGCCGACCTGCCAGTTCGCCGAAACATTGCCCCGGTGGTGCGGCGCAAGATTTTCGATGTCGATGATCTGGTTCGGGCTGATGACGGTCGGATCAAACCGTGTGACTTTGCTCTTGTTGTAATTGTAGGCGACCGTCAGGTTAAGGTCTCCCGTTCCGAAGTGCCCGCGCCAGGTCCCGACCACATCGACACCATCGGTCGACGTATCGAAAGCGTTGGTAAAGTAGTTGACGGCGCCTCCGAGCCCGACTGCTGCCAAGGCTGGCTGAGCGGCGATGTTGGCCGCAATCACGTTGAAATTCTGCGAGATGCCGATGCGATTCTTTACCTTGATGCTATAGCCGTCAACCGTCAGCGTGATCGCATGCGTTGGCTTCAGGATGAACCCCAGACCGAAGTTGGTTGACCGCTCGGGCCGCAGCGACCTCGCCCCAAAATATTGCGCGATGGCGCTGGTGACGGGGTAGGTTCCCGTCTGAACCTGATTTCCGGCAACGAAGTTGGTTGTCAGAATTTCATCGTTGTTTTGGCCGGGCGACGGTGCGTGGAACCCGGTTCCAATCGTTCCACGGATCGAAAGCGCATCGGATACGCGATAGATCGCATTGAACTTGCCGACCACGGCGTCGCCGAAGCTGCTGTAGTGCTCGTAACGACCTGCAAGCCCAACACTCAGTGCCTTGGTGATGTCGGTTTCTATGTCACCATAGACGCCGTAGCTCGTCTGGCTGAACTTGCCTGCCGCGGCTGGACTGGTGCCGCCATAACCGCTTGCACCCGGCGACTGGCTCGCTACGACTTGCTTGCCCTTGGCGTCCAGAACCGGCGCGTAGACCCCTGGGGAAATCTGCGAATAAAGCGGCTGAGTGGCATACGAACCGACACCGTAGGATTGAGCCTCGCCTTGAGTCTGTTCATAGGTCTCGCGCCGGTATTCGGCACCTGCCGACA
>JAYVVA010000191.1:0-1609 GCA_043787435.1 Sphingomonadales bacterium
TGGCGCGCGCCAGTCAGCGCATTAAAAAGAGCGGATTTTCCCGCGTTCGGATTGCCGACAAGCGCGACCATCGGCGGTTCGGTTGCGACAATACGCGTCTCGACACTCATACGAGGGGTACGACCACGATCGCGGTCGCATGCGCGCGGCGGATGGCGACGGTCATTCGACCGATCCGCACCGCAAGTGGATCTCGCGCGACAAGCCCGGCACCGTGGAGCGGCTCGACGGCCACGCCTTCATCAAAACCCAGTTCTCGCAACCGCCGACCATCACGTGGGGAAAGCGACGTCCAGTCGATCGTGCTGATCGTAGCTTTGTGTTGAAAGGGGAGGTCTGCAAGAGTCACTTGCGACCGATTATCAGTATCGTCTAGATTTTGCCAGATATCACCAATTACAGGGCGGGATAGCGTAACCGTCCGACAAAGCGTGCAAGGCTGATGCGCTCTGGCGCAGAATGCGAGAAGCGCGCCTTTGTCTTTTCAAACCGCATGATCCCTTCAATCCGCCGGCCAAGGAAGGCACGGGTGTCGGCGCGGTCTTCGCTCTCGTCGACAAGCATCGCCATGATCGTCGCGATATAAACGCTCCCTAGGATCGCGCGTTTCGAATAATGATTGAAGTCAGTCGCGGTATCACCGGCCGCGCGCCACATGGCGTCGGCCGCCCGCCAATTCAGTTTTGCTGCCCGCAGGAGGTTTTGCGGCAACGCCAGAACAGCGAGCGCGCGCCGCAAGGCTTCGATATCCACCGCCACCAGATCGAGCCGCGCCTCGACCAGAGCGGTAATTCGCGCGCGCACCTTGAGGGCCGCCAGCTTTTCTGGCGAAAGATCAGCAAGCATTTGAGTGTCGATCGACGCAAACCACGCGTCGATCATTTCTACCGCGCCGCCTGGGAAGGCAAGCCTCGCGACGGCCGGATCAATGGCCTTGGCTGCCGCTGCGCGGTCGAGCGCTTCGGCTGTCCAACCGTCAAAACCGGCATGGTGCGGAAGGTCGGCGGCGAGTTGCGCGCGCATTTCATCGAGTGTCGGGTCTGCCAAGTTGCGCTCCATCGGTGACATGGACGAAATGGGCTGCTAGGCATCATACGTCAACGGCGTGAGGGGCGCGCCGGAATATTCAATCAAGGGGTCGATGATGGCTAAATTCTTCGGCAATCTGAACGCAGTCGTGGCAACTGGCTTTTTGCTGATGCTGGCGTTGCTGTTCTGGAGCAATTCTTCAGCCAACACGATTGGCTGGATGACGTTCCTCCACGTCATCTCCGCCACCATGTGGATCGGCCTTCTGTACTATTTTAACTTCGTCCAGATTCCGACGATGCCCAAAGTTCCCGCCGAGCTTAAGCCGGGCGTTTCCAAATATATTGCGCCGTCGGCACTTTTCTGGTTCCGCTATGGCGCGCTGGCGACGGTTGTGACCGGCCTGCTCGTGGCGATCCTAAAAGGTTATGCGCATCAGGCGTTTACTTTTCAGGCCGGTTACCGCCTGATCGGCGTTGGCATGTATCTGGCGCTAATCATGGCATTCAATGTGTGGTTCGTGATCTGGCCAAACCAGAAAAAGGCGTTGGGACTGGTCGAGGCAAATGTCGAAACCAAG
>JAYVVA010000192.1:0-3892 GCA_043787435.1 Sphingomonadales bacterium
GGCGCTCCCCGCCGCATCAATCCGGCGGAAGCGATTGGGCTCTGCAGCCGCGAATCCCTCGAACGATGCCCGCAGCCGCGCGTGATAGTCAGAGCTCTGGGCGCCGAAGCGGTCGCGGTTTTCCCCATCGCGCTCATTCGCCCGCAGGGCTGCTTCTGCTTGACCCAAGGCTAACAACAGCGTCCGGTCAGGCAGGAGGCCGCCGCTTCCAAGGCCGTGCAGCTTGATAATATCATCGTCGGGGAGGCCGCCCGCGCCGCCTTGATAAGCGCGCGTTGAATCGATGAACCGATCGCAAAGAACCCACTCACCACGGTCGAGCGCAGGGCGAATGACCCGCTCGACGTGATCGGCGCGGGCGGCCGCGAATAACAAAGCTTCGACGCGAGCACTCCAACGGTCGGCACGCCCGTTCATCAGTAATTCGCGAATCGCTTCGGCGCCGGGCGTGCCGCCCGGCTCGCGAGTCACGATGACCGTCTTTCCAAGCGCACGTAAGGCCTCGGCAAGCCGCTTTGCCTGCGTCGATTTGCCAACGCCCTCGCCACCCTCAAGCGTGATGAAGCGCCCGGACAGGATCACATTCCAAAGAACGACCAGAGGCCTGCCCACGCGCGGCGGAAGAAGCCGGCCTCACCCACGGCAGTCTCTGCAACCAGTGGCATCACCTGCGGCGGTGTCGAAGCCGTCTGAACGACAAGATCTGCGATGTGCTGTCCTGCCGCAATTGGGGCCTTGATCGGACCCTCATAGACGACCTTGACCTTCATGCCGTTCAGAGCGCCAGCTGGCATCGTGACGGCAAGATTGTGCGGTGCGACCAGGCCGACTGTTGCTGAATCGCCTAGCTGGACCTCCGCCGTCCCAACCTTCTGTCCCTTGGCCAACAGTGGTTTGGTCGACCAAGCTCGGAAGCCCCATTCGATGAACTTGACCGATTCCTCGATGCGTTCGTTGAACCTGCCTAGTCCCGCGACGACCATTACCAGTCGCCGTCCGCCCTGCTCCGCCGATCCCGTGAAGCCGTAACCGGCTTCGTCAGTGTGGCCTGTCTTGAGTCCATCGGCGCCGGCAACGCGCCCCAGCAAAGGATCGCGATTTGCCTGGGTAATGTCATTTCCTGAACCCAAGGTCTTGCCCCAGGTGAACGATGGCAGTGAATAATATTTCTTGTAGAGCTGAGGATGCTCTTCGATTGTTGCAGCGGCGAGCTTGGCGAGATCACGCGCCGTTACATAAGTAATGCCCGCATCGGGCCAACCATTCGAATTGCCGAACTGACTGTTTGCAAGCCCAAGCTTTTTTGCTGCAACATTCATTCGCGCAGCGAAAGCAGCCTCGGTGCCCGAGACTCCTTCGGCAAGGACCACACAGGCATCGTTGCCCGAAAGCGTCACGATGCCCTTCAACAGATTATCGACACTGACGCTCTCTCCCGATGATAGAAACATCGTTGAACCGGCTGATGAACCGTGCCATTTCGCCCAAGTCTCGGGACGGACGGTAAATCTCTGATCGAGTTTCAGCTCACCCTTTTTTATCATGTCGAACGCGACATAGACCGTCATCATCTTGGCCATTGACGCCGGCGGCATCCGGCGGTCCGCGTCTTTGGAATAGAGCACCGCTTCGGACGACAGGTCGACCAGATAGGCGACGGGGGCGGATGTTTCGAATGGAGGTGCGGCGGCTGTTACGGGGACAGCACCAAAGAGGAGGGCAATAAGCGGCAAGGCAAGCTTCACATCGGCTCCATTCGGTCAGCGGGTGATTACAGCGTCCGGATAGCCCCTTGCGGCGAGGGGTGCCAGTGCGGCCATAGCTTTGTGTGCAGATTCATAAGGACCGAGCCGGACGCGCCACCCACCGGCGATCGAAGACACCTCCGCCTCGAAGTGTTCGGCCAAGCTGCGAGCGCGTTGCTTGCTCAAAAAACTGGCGATTTGAAGGTAAAAGGGCCCTGGCCCACTGATTTCGGGCGCCGGAGTCCCCTGCTGCCCCGGCAATTCCGATTCGCCCCCGTCCCGCCCACGATCTACCCCAAAACCGTCGGAGGAACGGCGCAGCGCAACCGCTTCGCCGCGAGCGAGGACGAGCTTTTCGGCCGTTGTGGGTTCGACGCGGCGAATGCGAACTTGTCGCGCGCCACGGCCAGTCATACCCAATTGTCGGGCAGCGCCCAGCGACAGGTCAATAATTCTGTTCGAATGGAACGGTCCCCGGTCAGTGATACGCACCAAGATCGTCCGCCCTGTTTCCAGCGACGTCACCTCGACATAGGATTGCAAGGGCAAGGTGCGATGGGCCGCGCTGATCCCGTCGGGGTCGAAACGCTCACCACTGGCCGTTCGGCTTCCTCGCAGTTCTTCGCCGTACCAACTGGCTGCACCTGTCTCGTCAAACTGCTTCGCATGGTTGGGCCTGTGGAGAGCGTCATGGACGCTGTAGATTGGGTAGCTTGCGCCGACCGTTACGGCGTTGTGGTTTGCCGGTGACGAGATCCTTGGGGGCGGACCAATGCGCGCGCGCGGCGGCGGCAGCGCAGTGCAACCGGCGAATAAAACGCCGGCAGCTAAAAGCTCAACCGGCAACCGCATCGGCCAGCAGCCCGACAGACAATCCGTAAAAATTCGAGCAATTATAGTCGAGGATCACCCGGTAGTTGCCCGTCAGCAAATAGCCCGTTCCCCCCGGCCCGTCGGGCTCCAGAAGCGAGGTCATATCGCTGTCACGTAACTTGTTCGATACCGGGGTCACGCCCAATGCGCGCCACTCGGCGACTGTTTTCCACTGGCTGTGACGGTTATGGACTCGGGGGCAACGCGGGCTGAGAGTGCGGCTGACAGTGCGCGTGCGGTCAAGCGACGCGGGGACGCGGACGGCAACTCCCCAAGCCTCGTTCGGACGCCACCCTGCGTGCACAAAATAGTTAGCAATGGACGCCATGGCATCCGCTTCGCTCCGCCAGATATCGACTCGCCCATCGCCGTCCCCATCGCGGGCTATGCGCAAGATGACCGAGGGCAGGAACTGGGGATAGCCAGTTGCTCCCGCCCAACTGCCCTTCAAAACCTCACGGGGGACACCGCGATCGATCAGCTTCAAGGTGTCGATGAATTCTTGCTGGAACAGGGCGCGCCGCCGTCCGTCGTACGCAAGGCTCGCAAGCGAACGCGGCAAATCGAAATTGCCCGTAAAAGCTCCATAATTGGTCTCATTTCCCCAGATCGACACCATGATTGATTCAGGAACGCCGGTTTCGCGCTCGACTCGGCTTAGCAAGGGACGCAGCGCCTGATACTTGGCGCGTCCCGTGGCGATCCGCGCCCGGTCGACATGCTGTGCGCGATAAGGGGCGAATGCGGGGATGGGGCCGTTGGGCGCGCCGCCAGGTTGCTCGCGGTCAAGTTCTACGACGCGCGCATTGAAAGTGAGCGATGGTACCACGCTGTCCAGCGTAGACTTCGACACACCCTGCGCTCGAGCCGCCACCGCAACGGTTTGAAGATAAGCCTGAAATCCTGCTTCTTCGCTTTGCGCCAGCGCTTGTCCGCCGCCGAGGCCCGCGAGCGGCACGGTTATGGCGGCACCCATTGCGACATACCGAACAAGAGTAAATCCCCGCATACTGCGGTCATGCCACAGCACCACGCCCGAGAGAAATCACTTCATCGCGCGACTTGCACGGAAAGTCGCGCCGCCCTACCGCACCCTCGAGGAAGAGTGTCCGAGCGGTTTAAGGAACTGGTCTTGAAAACCAGCGAGGGTGCAAGCTCTCCGTGGGTTCGAATCCCACCTCTTCCGCCACGGGACACTGAATTATTTGAATTCTTTCACGACCTCGCCCTTCATTACCAAAACCGCACCGCGATAGCACGCGCGCTAGCCTTCC